>NZ_JBHFOM010000018.1:0-74005 GCF_053543955.1 Colwellia sp. E150_009 | reverse complement strand
AAAAGGCTTATATGCAGCGTTATTGATTTTGACAAGGGAATGACCATTCTCTTCAATCAATGCCTTGCCTCTAAGCCTTTTAATTCTCGCTGAGTGGGAAAGAACTTAATCAACTTGGTATTATTGCGATAACAATTGACGCATTAATTTTTTAAGTGCTAAGGCTTTAATAGGTTTACGCATAAAAGAAAATTTAGCATTGCTGGTACGTTCTCGCACTTGCTCTGAAGGGTCAGCTGAGCAAATAATTACAGGTGCTTGCCAAGCATATTTGCTTATACTTTCTTTCACTAAATCAACGCCGTTTTGTTCATTGTCTAGGTGATAATCAGAAATAATAAGCGCAGGTGTCATGCTGTTGTTATCTAATGCCAAAGACAAACTTTCACTATCTTTTACTGCTATCACTTGGCAACCCCACTCCTGTAATTGGGCTTGCATTGCCGTTAGCATCAGTGACTCGTTATCAATTAATACTATGTTTAAATCAGCAAATTCATTGTTGGTTACTGTTGTTGCTGTTAGTTTTCGTGCACTTTTTCTGGCTTGTTTTGTATAATTACGAGGTACGATAATGCTAAAGCAAGTACCTTTATTAATAGTGGACTTTACCGAAATAACTAAGCCTAATAATGTGGCAATACGTTCTGAGATGGCTAACCCTAAGCCCAGCCCTGAGGCTGCTTGATTAGAATTTAAACGTTCAAACTCTTTAAATATAGTGGTTTGTTTATCTTTTGGTATGCCAGGACCATTGTCCCACACTTCAATGACACAGTTATTTTGCTGATGTCTAACCCCCAGCAATACCTTACCCTGTCGATGTGTTTGTGGGCAATAATTGATGGCGTTAGATAAAAAGTTTTGTACTACGCGGCGTAATAGCCTTTGGTCTGTTTCAATTACACAACTTGATTTTACATAGTCAAAATTTAAATTAGCGTGTTGTGCTAATACCGCAAACTCTTTACTTAGCGGTGCTAATAAGTCATCAATTGAAAAGCAATGCTTGTCAATTTTTTGTGAGCTGTTATCAAGCCGTGAAATTTCAACTAAATCTGAAAGTAATGTTTCAGCGGCGCTGAGAGAATTTTGAATATTTGTTGCCAGTTCTTTTAAATCAGTGTGTTCTACTTTTTTATTCAGCATATTGGTAAATAATGACATCGCATTAAATGGCTGCATTAAATCATGGCTTGCGGCCGCTAAAAATTTAGTTTTACTGGTGTTGGCAGCTTCAGCTTCAGCTTTCGCTTTACTTAACTCTAATGTGCGCTCTATTACACGTTGTTCTAAATTTTCGTTAGCTTGTTGTAATGCATTTTTTGCTTCAATATGGGCAGTAATATCAGAAAAAGTACTAACAAAACCACCACCAGGCATGGCTTGCCCACGAATTTCTAACACAATACCACTGGGCATTTCTCGCTGAAAATGATGGCTATTTCCTTGGCGCATATGATCAATACGGCGCTTAATAAAATCATCATCGGTAGCTAAGTTATTAAGTACATTATTGTGTAAGCTCGAGCTGTGTGAACTATGCGTTGAGCTGCGATTTATATTGGTTTTTATCACTCCTCTTGTGGCATTAAATTGAATAAGATCAGCAATGGGTTTGCCAACGCAAACGAAGTTTTCGGGATAATCGAGTAATTCAATATAGCGCTTATTCCATGCAACTAAGCGCATGTCAGCATCAATAACACTAATTCCTTGTTCAATATTTTCTACGCCAGCTTGTAATAACTCACGATTAAATTTAAACAGTTTATTGGCTTCATCAACAATATTTACCACATCTTGAAGTGGCATACTTTGTTTTGTAGTAACAGCTTTCATTACCATAAGGGTGGAGGCAGAGCCTAAAATACTGGAAAGTTGTAAACGTGTATATTCAACCAGCTCAAGACTTGCAGAGGCATTAGATAATGGTTTGCCATACTTTTGTAAAAAAGTGTTAGCAGCGGCATCATCAATAAAGCGTTGTAATAAGTGATATAAATCTTTAGATGATAAATGTTGTTCAAAGTCAGACTGTTGCTGGTAAATGAACAACTCTGTTTGTAGTTTTTCTGACACACTACGGTGACTTAATAATGAAATAATGATAAAGCAAAGGGTATTGGCCAGTAAGCTAAAGAATAAACCGTGGCTGATGTGATCAAGTGAAGAAAACCCAAACAGTTCATAAGGTTTAAGCCAATCTATGCCCCATGGTCCTAAACTAACCCAAGTGGTATTTGGCAATAAACTGGGTATTAAACTTGGCAGTAGCAAGGTATATAACCAAATAATACTCCCAACCGTTAAGCTAATTAAAGCCGCTTTTGTGGTCGCTTTTCGCCAATATAAAGCACCAATTACTAATGGCGCTAGTTGCGACAATAAAACAAACGATAATAAACCAATGGTTGCTAAGTGATTTTGTTGATCAATAATGCGTTCAAAAGCTAAAGCTAGCAATAATAATAGCGCAATTGCAACACGACGAATATTTAATAAAACTCCCGAAAGCTGAGTTTTTTGTTGGCTAACAAAGCTATTGTAATGCAGCAATAACGGATTCACTATTTCAGTAGTTACCATAGTGCTGAGCACGATAGTTGCCACAATAACCATACTGGTTGCTGCAGCTAAACCACCAATATAAGCTAAACCACCTAACCAAGCTTGTTGAAAAAATAAAGGGATGGTAATCACATAGGTGTCGGCATCAACATCACCTCCAGGAAATAAACTTTGCCCAGCCAGTGCAATTGGCAGTACAAAAATATTAATGGCAATTAAATATAAAGGGTATAAATAACGCGCACTTTTTAATTCATTTTCATGATGGTTTTCTATCATTAGCATATGAAATTGTTGTGGCAAGATAAAAATAGTGATCATGCCAAGCAGCGCTTGCGACAAAGCAAAGTAAGTTGTGTTGATTGATGAAACTTGTTTGATAGTCTCTGTTTGAGCAAATAAATCATTTACGCCATCAAAAATAAAAAAAGTAGCAAAAACACCAACAGCTGTTAATGCAAATAATTTAACCACAGAACTAAAGGCGATAGCTAAAACCAGTCCTTGGTTTTGTTTATTAACCACTACCTGGCGGGCACCAAATAATATGCTAAAAATAATGAGTACAAGTGTGACAATAAATGTAGTGCTGATCCCTGATTGATAAGAACCAGTGAGTAAATCAAAGCTTTTACTGATGGCCCTTAACTGCAAAGCGATATAAGGAATAGTGCCTAATAAAGCAACCAAGGTAACCGCTGTAGCAATAATGGGAGAACGGTCGTAGCGACAAGCAATAAAGTCGGCAATTGAGGTAAGATTCTGTTCTTTGCTGATACGCAGTATTCTTAGCAACATAGGCCAAGCTAATACTAAGCATAAAATAGAGCCTATATAAACAGGTGCAAGCCAAGCGCCTGTAGTAGCTGCCTGACCAACTGTGCCATAAAAAGCCCATGACGTACAACTAACCCCTAACGATAAGCTGTATACCCACGGGCGAGAAAGCCACTTAGCTTTATTTTGTTTTTGTCCATAATAGGCAACAACAAACAATAAGAGTAAATAAGCAATAGAAAGAAAAGAGATAAACCATGTATCAAGAGACAGCCAAACTAGCAATGATAAGTCCTCTATTTTTTGGAAGTTGCATAAGTATTTTGTCAGAATTAAATCAGCATAGCATGCGTATAAATAAAACGCAGTGAACGAAGGTAGTACATCATTGATTTATTTATTTCGTTAAGCTGAGTAAACGTCGTTAGTTATCGTTAAGTTTTTTAAATGAATTTATCTAAAATAAACAATAAATACCTAGTAGCAATGCTTGTTTTTGCCAGTTACACCCTGTTTGCTATGGCGTGGGTGGGTGGTACAGCAAGTATGAGTCAGATTATGTCAGCAATGCAAGTTGATAGTTTAGCATCGGCTAGTTTTATTAGTGGTGCAGTGACTTTAGCTAAAATAGTGGGTACTTTTATTGCGGCAGGGTTAGCGTTAAAGCTTGGCATAAAGAATGCTTTTTTAGTGTCGGGATTATTAATCTCTATTGGTTTACTCACGCCATTATCTCCTAATTATGAATTGTTATTACTCAGTCGATTCTTAATGGGCCTGGGGGGCGCTTTTATGATTGTTTACTTCAACCCCATTGTTATGGCCTGGTTTGAGCCTGACGAACGGCCAACAATTAATGGCATTAACGCTGTTGCCTTTAATGTGGGCACGGGTATTATTTTATGGCAAATGAATAATTTTAATGATATTACAGGCAGTTGGAAGAACACATTAATTCTTTTTTCTTTAATGAGTTTGGCACTCAGCTTGGCTTGGTTATTGGTGAAAGATAAAACAAACGATAGTGCACGCGCTAACAGTCAAACAGAGCCACTGCAGGTTCATTACTCTTATAAAGACGGATTAAAAGATAAATTTAATTGGATTTATGCACTAACTTATTCTGGCATTTTAGCATTCTATATTTGTTTATTTACCTTTTATCCTAAAGCAGGTATTAGCCAAAGTGCATTAGTGATAGGTTCTGGTATTGTTGGTACATTAGCGGGCGTATTTTATAGTAAAAAAATTAGCACTCGTGTGCCCGTTATTCGCTGGTCTGGTTTAATTATTACCCTTACTGTGATGGGGTTGTCTTTTGGGCAATCTGATGTGTTGCAAACAAGTTGTGCGATGATATTAGGATTTTTTATTTTCTTCCCTGTTACCGCTCTTGTCACTATTCCCCATGAATTACCGAAGATGACAGGGCAAAAAGTCACAGTGGTATTTAGCTTGTTTTATTCAATCAGTTATTTAATTGCTACTGCTGTACTGTGGAGTTTCGGCAAATTAGTTGATATGAACCAAGGTGATTTTACTTCGGCTTTTATATTAATTACAGCAGTAAGTAGCACCTTCTATATTGGTAGTTTCTTTTTACCGGAAACTGCGTCTAAGGCAACAATCTTAAATAATAAAAAGGACTCATCATGCGAGGCATAATTTCCCCAAAACTCAGTGACTTTATTACTCAGGTAAACATTGCGGCAGAAGAAGCAAAAAAAAGTGGCGTGCTATTTAGCCCAAGTTTGGTTAGAGGAAACTTAGATAAACTCTCGGTGTTTATCGGTGAAGGTCCAACGTTAGCCTATGTAAAAGAAGATAATTTTGATACAGGCACACATACAATTCCTGTTAGAATTTATAGCCCAGCACCCAATGAAAGTTTACCTGTGGTTATGCATTATCATGGCGGTGGACATATGTGTGGCAGTGTTGAATTATATGATGCTATTAGTCGAAAAATAGCTAAAGTTGGTCATTGCATTGTTATTGCTGTGGAATACCGATTAGCTCCTGAACATCCATACCCTGCGGGTATTAATGATTGTCAGTACGCGCTAGAACATTATCAAGCACTACTAACCGATATTAAATTTAATAAAGAACTTATTATTGCGGGCGACAGTGCTGGTGGCGCTATTTGTACAACATTAGCTAGTCATAACTTACACAGCAGTAATATAAAAATAGATAAGCAGATTTTAATATACCCGAGTGTTGATTACTCTATGAGTTTCCCCTCAGTTGAAGAGAATGGAGTTGGTTTTCTGTTAGAAACAAGCAAAGTGAAATGGTACTTTGAACATTATTTTCAACAGAATGAACCTATAAAAAGTGTTTCGCCTTTATTTATGACCATGGATTCAAATATGCCAGAAACACTTATTTTTGCAGCAGGGTGCGATCCTTTAAGGGATGAAGCCCTTGCCTACGGAAATGCCTTAAAGCAACTGGGCGTAAAAGTAGAGCAGCATATATTTGACGGCATGATCCACGCCTATATGTTACTTGATAGCCTAGTCAAAGAAGAGTGTGAGCAAACGTATCAATTAATCGGTGAGTTTATTCGGAAGTAGCTGACAGAGAAAGAGACTTAATTCTTATCAGGGTTATCAAAGTCCAAATGATTTTGAATTAGTTACTCGTAAATTAGAAGTGGTTGCTTAACTGACAATTTCTAATTTTGGTTCAGACCTAATCGTACAGTTGGTTAGGTCGGCAGTGAACCTAGAGCAGACTTTAAGCTTTGTCAATCCTTGATCATATTGAGAGCAAAGTTAACAATAACCTTTTCTGACGTAACAAACTGATATTGCAATGGTCTTTAAAGAGTGGTCAGCATAAAAACTTTTCAAACATTAAGCCCTTCATTGAAATCACAAAAAAATTATAATTTAGCAAGAATCGGGTTGAGTAATAAGTTACTTTAATCAAGAATTAAACACCTCCTTTTTTTGGATTATATTATGTCAACTGCAAGCTTATTTAGATTACTGATCTTAGCAGCCTTATGGGGGGGATCTTTTCTATTTATGAGGGTAGCAGCAAATCCACTTGGCCCTGTTGCCCTTATTGAAGCAAGAATTAGCTTTGCCGCTATAACTTTACTTATTATTTCATTCTACCTAAGAACAAAATTAAAGCTTAGCAATAACATCAAGCACTTTTTTATTTTAGGGCTATTTAATTCAGCCTTTCCTTTTTTACTTTTTGCTTACTCCGCTCAATTTTTAAATGTATCAACGCTGGCTATCCTTAATTCTACGTCACCAATATGGGGGGCAATTATAGGAGCCTTCATTACAAAGAAAATGCTAACACAAAGTGTTTCTGTTGGACTTTTGTTAGGCATTTTTGGTGTCAGTATATTGGTTGGTTGGGAAGGTGTAAGAGGAAGCGCAATAATTCCAATTATAGCTGCTTTAATGGCTGCCTTTAGTTATGGTATCGCTAGCAATTATGCTAAAAATGCACCACAAGTGAGTTCATATGACAATGCACATGGCAGCATGTGGGCTTCGGCTATTCTTCTTCTTCCGCTACTTCCCTTTTTTCCATTCAGAGAAAGCCTAACGTTTGATATATTCACAGCTGTTGCTTTACTTGGTGTATTTTGTACAGGGTTAGCCTATTTACTTTATTTTCGCTTAATTGCTGATTTAGGAGCATCATCAGCACTAACAGTCACATTTTTAATTCCTGTATTTGGTATTCTTTGGGGATATTTATTTTTAGATGAAATTATAGGTGTAAATACGTTATTTGGTTCACTACTGGTCATTATAGGAACTATGTTTGTCACAGGGTTTTCTCCAACCAAAATATTTAATAAAAAGGAATTACGTAATGTGTAACTTGGAGTCGCAACGTCACTACCAGATTGTTGAAAAAGCAATAAAATTTATCTATAGAAATTTTGATAAACAGCCAACACTGGTCGATATTGCTAATTCAGTACATATTAGTGAACACCATTTACAAAGGGTATTTTCTCAATGGGCAGGTGTTTCACCTAAACGTTTTTTACAGTTTATTACTAAGCAAGCAGCAATAGAGGCTTTACAAAATACAAGTAATTTACTAGAAGCAAGCCAAAGTGTTGGATTGTCAGGTACAGGGCGATTACATGATTTGTTAGTAACATGTGAAGGCATGACACCAGGCGAATTAAAAAATGGAGGTGAAGCAGTAGTCATTCAATATGGTACCTGCCCAACACCTTTTGGAGAGGCGGTTTTAGGTTGGACATTGAGAGGGGTTTGCTACTTCCAATTTGTCACTGATAAACAGCAAACACTTATTGATGACCTTTATCAGCAATGGCCTAATGCAAATATCACATTGAACAATGAAAAAGCAATTAGGATGAGCGAAGACATTTTTTCGGCAAGCCTTGAGCGTGGGAAAGTTCATCTTGTACTTAAAGGTACAAATTTTCAAATTAAAGTATGGGAAGCATTAATAAACACCCAACCTTCCCAACAACTTTCATATTCACAAGTTTCTCAATTAATTAACTCTCCCAAAGCATCAAGAGCCGTGGGTACTGCTCTAGCTAATAATACCATTGGTTACTTGATACCTTGTCATCGCGTGATAAAAAGTAATGGAGAAGTTGGTAATTATCGTTGGGGAGTTGAACGTAAAACGGCAATACTTGCATGGGAGCGAGCATTAGTAGAAGAGAAGTGTACATTTTAAGCTCTTATGTCTAAAAACCTCAACATAGCGGTCATAGAATCAATACACTAACGTGCTGATTTATAATATTTAGTAACCGCCGAACATGACTCAACTTTGTTCAGAAATAAGTTAGTCTGATTAGTAAAAAAGCGATGTCAATACATCGCTTTTTGGTTTTTATTTCAGTAACTTCTTTTAGTATTGATTGACTCGGTAAGTACTCGTTTATACATTTTACTTAGTTGCTTACCTTTATCTTTTTGCTGTTTCAAACTCGCATTGTTATGAGCCTGTTCACGCAATAGTTTTTGATAATTATTAAGTCTTCGGCTGTCTAACTCTTCTTTTATTATCGCCTGCAAAACAGCACAGTCTGGCTCATTAACATGATGACAATCGTTAAACCGACACTGCTTGGCTAAAGACTCAATATCATTAAAGGTGTTTTTTATACCATCCTCACAGCCAATAAGTTGTAATTCACGCATGCCCGGAGTGTCGATAATTACGCCTTTAGTTTCACTAATGTATAAAGAGCGAGAAGTTGTTGTATGTTTTCCTTTGTCATCGTCCTCACGAATACCATTGGTTAAGATGACCTCTTCACCTAACAGTCTATTTATTAAAGTTGACTTCCCCACCCCTGAAGAACCGATAAAGGATACTGTTTTGCCCGCTTTACACCATGGGGATAATAATTCGGCGGCTTGCTTCAGTAGACCATTCACAGGTAATACCATAAGTAAGGGGTCAAGTGCTTGCACTTGTACTGTTTTACCTACGAAATCTTGACAAAGATCTGCTTTTGTTAAAACTACAACAGGTTCAACACCAGCATCATGTGCCAATGCTAAATATCGTTCTAACCTGCTAAGTTTAAAGTCTTGGTTTAACGATGAAACAATAAACAATGTGTCAATATTGGCTGATATATATTGTTGTTTGATTTGACTGCCTGCGCCTTTTCTAGAAAATAGCGACTGTCTCTCTAATTGCCTAATAAAGCGATTATCTGAGTCCAATAGAATCCAATCACCAACTGTCATTACTGGTAGGTTATTGGTTATTGGTAAAGCAATACGTTGTGATTCTAATTGTACAATATATTCACTGCGATGATGTGCCACTATGCGGGCACAATTTGTTTGTTCATATTCTTCGAGTGAAAGTTGTTGTTGATAATATGGTTGCCAACCTAGTTGGCGTAATGAATAATTTTTATTCATTATAATATCCCTTCATATATGCGATAGCTCGCATGATAAAAAGTAATTGGGATAATGGTGTACATTAACCCCGTGTTTGAGTAACACTGGGCAGAATTGAGAAAATGAAAATCTAGTGACGCTTGTGTACTAGTTAGAACTCTCTGCCGAGTGGGTTGAAGTTACAATCATTATTTTCTCCTTAAGTTTTAGTGACCAATAAATTATACATGGCAATGTAACTCAAGACAAATCTCAATGGAATTTGAACGGCAGCAATTAGCCCCAGCTGTGTAAAAACTAATCATGTAGGCTAGTCTCTGTACTGACGCTTTTTTAAACGCTTAGTAAGGTAATGAGTAGCGCCCATCTACATTTTCATGTTCCCAACGTCGCCTGTATCGAGCACGTTTTTAATATCAGCTCTGCCGTAATAACAAAGGTTATAGATTGAATAGACAATGAATTTACATTGGTTTTATACCACATTAAAGCTTATCCAGCCCTGACAACATTATTTATCAAAGTTTATGATAGCTTGGTCTCTAAAGAAAAGTACTCCTTCAACGCTCTAATGAATTCTGTAGTTCGTTGTGGTATAAATTTTCGATTGGGGTATATAGCATGTAAATCTGAGCCAAGAGACGTACCTAAGCGACTGAAGTCATGCTGATAATTGTCCATAATTGTCACTAAACGTTTAGCTTTTAAATCTGCGGTGATATCCAAGTATGACTTTAATGCAATACCAGCTCCTTCAACAGCCCAGCGCCTGATCACTGCGCCATCATTTGAAGATCTAGTGCCTTGAATTGAAATGGAACTTTTCCCATCAGTATTTTGAAAGTACCAAGTTGTTAATGGCTCTGTCATACGCACCATGGTTAAACAATCATGTAGAACTAAATCTTCGGGGGTTGTAGGTATGCCTTTACGTTTAAGATATGTTGGTGATGCACACAATACTCGGCGATTACTGGTCAATTTACGTGCTACCAATGTACTGTCTTCTAGGCTACCAAAACGGATGCCTAAATCAAAGCCATCACCTACTAAATCAGTAACACTGTCAGAAAGAAAAAGGTAAGGTTTAATGTTTGGGTTTTTGTCTACAAATGCTGATAATACAGGTGCTATGTGCTGTTGACCTAAATCCGATGGCGCCGTTATACGCAACGAACCAGAAAAACTTGATTGTCCTGTTTGTAACGCCGTTTCGGCCTGCTCAACTTCCGCTAGAATACGTTCACAAGCAACATAAAACTTACGACCTTCATCGGTAAGAGAAACTTGACGGGTTGTCCTATTTAGCAACCGAACACCATATCTTTCTTCTAATCCGTTGATTCGTGCTGTCATCCGTGCGGGCGAGAGTCCAACTTCTCTACCTGCTGCGGCCAAACCTTGGCTTTTGATAACCCTAACAAAAAGATTGATATCGCCAAGCTTGTCCATATTATTTTGTTTTTCAGAAGAGTGTTTTTTTAATTATGACAATTGTTTTGTTTATGGGCAATAACTATTATTTCACTTACAAAATATATGTAGAATAGTGAAGAGAGCATAGATGAATATTAATCATGTTTTGGTACTGACGACTGACCTTAAAGTAATGAAATTTTTCTGGATAAAAGTCATAGGGTTACAGGCTGGTGACCGTCCTCCTTTTCCATTTAAAGGTGTATGGGTTTATAGCGGATACATATTGCTGAACAAGCTGTTTTGGCGTTTGGTAATGGTGCTATTGCCCACGTTGCACTTGAAGGTGCAGATCACAAATCGCTTCTTGAGCGACTGAATACTAGTACTTACCTCTATACCGAAAAAGTAGTTCCACTATCAGGTGAACGACAAGTATTTATTATTGGCCCTGATGGTTTGATTGTGGAAATGCTTTTTCCACTCAGTGGACAGCAAGAGACAACAGTAAACAAGCAGCGACTTGAATACAAAGCTAACGAACACTTTGAGTTTTTAGGAGGAAAAATATTATGAAAAATTCGATTTTATTTAACAAGAAGAAGCTAGGAATATTTGAAGCTGATAATCGTATTGTATTGGCGCCAATGACACGTTCTCGTACGGCTCAGCCTGATGATATACCAACAGATTTAATGGCTGAATACTACGCTCAGCGTGCCAGTGCAGGCTTTATTATTACTGAAGCAACGCAAATATCCCCCCAAGGAAAAGGCTATTCATTTACGCCCGGTATGTTTACTACTGAGCAAGTGGCTGGTTGGAAAAAAATCACCCAAGCAGTTCATAAAGAGGGAGGGAATATTGTTTCGCAATTATGGCATGTTGGAAGAATGTCGCATGCATCATTTCATGAAGATGGACTCCCTGTCGCACCATCGGCAATTGCACCTGATGCCCAAGTATGGGTTGTGGGTGAAGATGGTGTTGGACGCATGGTGGATTGCCCAGTTCCGCGTGAGTTATCAACACAAGATATTAAAGATATAATTCAAGATTATCGTCATGCCGCTAAAAATGCTATGGAAGCGGGGTTTGATGGCATAGAAATTCATGGTGGGAATGGCTATTTGATTGATCAGTTTATGCGTCGTAGCTCGAACAAACGTGATGATGAATACGGTGGTTCTATCATTAACCGATTACGGTTTGTGCTAGAGGTCATTGAAGCGGTGAGTGACGAAATTGGCGCAAATAAAGTTGGTATTCGCTTAGCCCCATTCATTACACAACGGGGGATGGACGATGTAGAAGCAATTGATGCTATTTTGCTCGCCAGTAAGAAATTTAATGAAATGGGCTTAGCTTATATTCATCTTTCCGAAGCTGATTGGGATGATGCTCCCGTAGTAAGTGATGATTTTAGACATGCCTTGCGTGAAAATTTTGATGGCAACATTATTGTTGCCGGTAATTACACGGCAAAAACAGGTGAGAAATTAATTGATTCTGGTTTAGTAGATTTCATAGCTTATGGACGAAAGTTCTTAGCAAATCCTGATTTACCCTACCGTTTCAAACATAAACTTCCTTTAAATGAAATTACTGATCCATCAACACTGTTTGGTGGTGATGCACGAGGTTATACCGACTATCCAAGTTACTCAAAACTAAATTTATCTGGAGAGTGATTATGATTACATAAAAAGAAATACGGTGCTTTATCGCAACCATTTCAGTAAGTGCTTTATGCATTTCCAGCAATATTTAGGTAAACGAAAAGTTACCTGAACCTGAGGCGTTGCAGGTAGCGATTGGTTTATCAGAAAAAGAAGCGTTGAGCTTATTACACACCGCTCAGCAATATTCTGTCTTTTAGGATTCATGTGTTGAAGGTTACGCTAAGCAAGCATTAGCTGATAACTTTGTTGACTTTAATTTACCCGAAGGAAGGCATCAAGGGCCGCTAATTGTGTTGTCGTTGTGTTTGTTCACAATTTAACTGCTCAAAATTCAATAACCACTTTTTTCTATGTAAGCCACCAGCGTAACCAGTTAAGCTACCATTTTTACCAATTACACGATGGCAAGGGATAATAATAGCAATAGGGTTTGCGCCATTGGCTGCACCAACAGCGCGCACTGCTTTTTTATTATTCATTAGTTCGGCCTGTTCGCTATAACAGCGGGTTTCACCGTAAGGAATTTGTTGTAAAGCTTGCCATGTTTGTTGTCTAAAAGGCGTACCTTGTGGCGCTAGAGGTAAGTGAAACGTGGTGATTTCACCAGCAAAGTATTGCATAAGTTGAGTTTTAGCCTGTAAAGTCAGTTTGTTTTCTGTACATGAATTTGCCATATATAAATCTTGCTTACTGATACTATCAATAAATTCAACCCGATAAATAGCGTTTTTATTTGCAAAAATGGCAAGTTCACCTAGTGGTGTGGCTAATGTGCTGCGGTACAATTTATTCATAATAAGTTCCATACTTGAAAAGTTAAATAGGATTGCCATGGCACGGTGTCTTCGGGGGTTAATTTCATGTCGTGCTGTGTTAAAGCATTTTTGATTCCTAAATCGCCCCCCAACCAAATATTAGGATCACTTAAACCACGCATTTTGGCATAATCGATAGTCCACGGGCCAATACCTTTTAACGACAACCACTCGCTTGGTGAAGCTTGTGGTTTTTTTGCTATGAACTTAGCTAAATTCATTAAGGTTTCTCGTCGAGATACAGGCATTTTTAATACACTTAAATTGCTATTAATTATATTTTGTGGCGTAGGAAAGAAAACTAAGTCACCTTGTTTTGAGCCATAATGCTCAACTAATGTGGCTACGAGTTTAAGTGCGCCAGCGACGGAAATTTGTTGACCTAAAATGGCTCTTACACCAGCTTCGAATAAATCCCATGTACCAGGTAAGCGTAACCCAACACAAGCTTTGTTGTTAAATCCATTTAATGTAGAAAGATGTTGTTCAATACTTGCTATGTCAGCGTCTAAATCTAAAATACGGCGAATATTTCTTACTACAGGCATTAAGTAATTTATATCACTTAGGTTGATATTTACGTTAAAGCCATTTTGGGTTTCATTATGGGTAGCGGTAAATTGCCCATAAATATTTTGACCATTACATTTGTTTTCTTGTAAACGACAAGGCCAGCTGAAGCTTCTGCCATAGCTGTGGTCAGTTACCCATTCTATTGGTGTAATAGCTCGGCGTTTTAAAAAATCGCGTAATTGTGGCCAAGCGTAAGGAGGGCGGTAACTTAAAAATAAGGTGATATCATTGTTTGAGACGATTTTGTTTTTTCGTAAACTAGACGGTGTTAGTTTTAGTTTCGTTTGAAAGCAATCATTAAATCGGCGTAAGCTATTAAATCCTGATGCAAAAGCAATTTCGGTAACACTCATTGATGTTTGCTGCAGTAAGGATTTAGCAAACATAAGTTGTTGATGTTGTGTGAAATTTTTGGCGCTGGTGCCTAAGCTTTCTTGAAATAATCTGTTTAGGTATCGAGTAGAAATACCTAGGCGTTCAGCAAGTTGGCTAATGGTTTGAGAGGAAGGTAACTCTGTGTTAATTAGTGTTAAGGCACGTTCAAAGGTGGTGTTTTTCCCTTTCCATGCAAAAGAGTCTGGCGCGGAATCGGGTCGACAACGTAGGCAGGGGCGATAACCGTGATTTACGGCGGCAATAGACGTTGTAAAATATTCAACATTGCACTCTTTGGGAGTAGGTGCAGGACAAATTGATCGACAAAATATTCCTGTCGTTTTAACCGCAATAAAGAACTTGCCGTCAAAGCGAGCATCACGAGATAGTCGTGCCTGCTGGTATAAGGTATTGTCCATGTTGTTAGTCATCACCCTGTGATTGTTTTGCACAGTGTAATAGCTAACAAGTGTTAACACTAGCCAGATTCGGAACTGATAGTTATCTTATAGAAACTATTATTTTAATTTAACATGGCTATGAATATAGCTCTGGAGTCAGAGTGAAATTTAAATACCCCGTGTAGGTTGGACTTCAGTCCGACAACGGGGCAATAAATTAGCCCCTACAATGGCTATAGCACTTTTATCACATTGAACGCTTACTGCGCCGTCCAAGCGCCATCCATAGGTAATGATGCTCCAGTAATACTACGCGCACTATCACTGCATAAAAATAAAATAAATTCACCAATTTGACGAGGGTTCATCATTTCGGGTAAAGGTTGTTTGGCAGTAACTAAGTTATATTTTGCTTGCTCAAAATCAACTTGTTCCTTTTCAGCAATATCTTTAATTTGATTATTAATTAATGGTGTATCTACCCAACCAGGACAAATAGCGTTGGCGGTAATACCTGATTCTGCACACTCTAAAGCAACCACTTTTGTTAAGCCAATAATGCCATGCTTGGCAGCCACATAGGCAGATTTGTTTAATGAACCAACTAAACCATGTACGGAAGCTATATTGATAATACGACCCCAGCCTTCGGCTTTCATCTCGGGTAATGATTGTTGAATTGTGTGAAAAGCAGCGGTTAAGTTAATTGCTATAATTGCATTCCACTTGCTCACAGGAAAATTTTCAACACTTTCAGTATGCTGAATGCCAGCATTATTAATTAAAATATGAATAGAACCCATGATGCTCTTAGCGTGCGCCATAAAGGCCGCAATAGCCTCTGAATCCATTAAATCTGCATTATCAAAGTAGGTTTTAATATTATATTTTGTTGCAAATTCTTGTGCTAATGCTTCACCTTTTGTTTGGCTCATTAAACCGTGTAAAACTAAATTAATACCTTGTTCTGCAAGCGTATGTGCCGTGGCTAAACCAATACCACTCGTTGAACCTGTGATGAGCGCTGTTTTGCCTTTAAGCATAATAATATTCCTATTTTTCATTCAATAATTGATAAAGCGTTAAGCTATTTTCGATTATATTAGCGCAATTGATTTACTTTATATTTAGCACCATAGTGCTATATAGGCTTTTGGTGTTATGGATACTTCATTACAACAAGGTAAATTTACGATTAGTAGTTATTCGATAAAGCGAGTTTCTGTTATGATCGGCCATCTTAGAAATTATTATTTAATTATTACTCAATTATTGTTGGAACGGTAAATTAATGTCAGCTATTGAAGAGCAAATCAGCGAGCAAATCGCTCAAGAACTTAATGTTAAAACCTCACAAGTGAATGCGGCGATTAACTTGTTAAATGATGGTGCAACAGTACCTTTTATTGCTCGTTACAGAAAAGAGGTAACGCAAGGCTTAACAGATACCCATTTGCGTGAATTAGCGTCACGACTCAGCTATTTGCGTGATTTAGAAGCGCGGCGTCAAGTTATCTTAACCAGCATTAAGCAGCAAGACAAACTCACAAATGAGCTTGCCAAGCAAATAGCCGATGCTGATAATAAAACCCGTTTAGAAGATTTATATTTACCGTATAAACCTAAACGTCGCACTAAAGGGCAAATTGCTATAGAAGCAGGTATTGAGCCGTTAGCCAATGGTTTATTCAATAATTGGCAGCTTGATCCTGAACAAGAAGCGCAAGCCTATCTGAATAAAACGGCAAACAATGATACAGGTTTTATTGATGTAAAAAGTGTATTGGAGGGTGCTAGTGCCATATTAGCTGAACGTTTTAGTGAAGATGCTAATTTATTACAAAAGCTACGAACTCATATGCTAAAACAGGCTCATTTAACAAGTAAAGTTGTTAAGGGTAAAGAAGGTGAAGCGGTTAAGTTTCGCGACTATTTTGAACACAGTGAAAAATTAAAATTGGTTCCTTCACATCGTATGCTTGCCATGTTACGTGGTCGTAATGAAGGCTTTTTGCAATTGAAAATTGATGTTGATCCTAACCAAGACAAAATGGCGATTTCTAGTGCTGAGCAAATAATTAGTGATCACCTAACATTAAGGTGCTTCTCTGCTAGTAATGATCAAAAAGCAGCTAATTTTTTAGCTAGTACAGTGCGATTAGCATGGAAAAGTAAATTGAGTGTTAGTTTAACAAATGAGCTATTAACTCAGCTACGTGAGCAAGCAGAATCACAGGCGATTAAAGTTTTTGCTGAAAACTTGGCTGATTTATTAATGGCAGCACCAGCTGGTGCAAAAGTAACCCTAGGTTTAGATCCTGGTTTACGCACAGGTTGTAAAGTAGCGGTTGTTGATGCTACAGGTAAATTGTTACATACCACTACTATATTTCCTCATGCACCACAAAATCATTGGGAAAAGTCAGTACGTACTTTAGTTAATCTTTGTCGTCAATATAAGGTTGAATTAATTGCCATTGGTAATGGTACTGGTTCGCGTGAGAGCGACAAATTAGTGAGTGAAGTTATTGCTCAATTTGACTCTGCAACAGGGCAAGAAAAACCTAAAAAAATGATGGTGAGTGAAGCTGGAGCATCGGTGTATTCAGCCTCAGAATTTGCCGCCAATGAATTTCCAGATCTTGATGTTTCAATACGTGGTGCAGTCTCAATAGCACGTCGTTTGCAAGATCCGCTAGCTGAACTCGTAAAAATAGATCCGAAAGCAATTGGCGTTGGTCAATATCAGCATGACGTTAGTCAGAGCCAGCTAAGTAAAAGCCTAGATGATGTAGTGGAAGATTGTGTAAATTCTGTTGGTGTAGATCTTAACTCAGCTTCAGCTGCATTATTAACACGGGTTGCTGGTTTAAATAAAACCATGGCGAATAATATTGTGAACTATCGCGATGAACAAGGTGCTTTTGTTAATAGAAATCAACTGAAAAATGTTGCCCGTTTAGGCCCCAAAGCATTTGAACAAGCCGCTGGCTTTTTACGTATAACGGGTGGTGATAACCCGCTGGATCAGTGTGCTGTTCATCCCGAAACTTACCCCATTGTTGAAAATATTATTAAAAAACTCAATATTGCTAGTGCAGAACTGCTAAATAATGCTGCGCAATTACAGCAAGTTAATGTTAGCGAATTAGCGACAGAACAGTTTGGTGAAGTGACTATCAACGATATTATTCAAGAACTTATCAAGCCAAATCGTGATCCTAGGCCTGAATTTAAAACTGCTACGTTTGCTGAAGGTGTTAATACAATAGCTGATTTGGAGGTTGGTATGGTGCTTGAGGGGGTTGTGTCGAATGTTGCTAATTTTGGTGCTTTTGTTGACGTAGGTGTTCATCAAGACGGCCTTGTACATATTTCAGCCATTACAGATAAATTTATCAGTGATCCGCGAGAGATAATCAAGGCAGGAGATATTGTGAAAGTTAAAGTGGTGGAAGTTGATGCTGCTCGAAAACGTATTAGTTTAACCATGCGTTTACATGACAGTGTAGCTAAAAATTCACAGGCTATGCCACATAGTAAAAAAGCTAAAAAAGAGGTTCATAATAATTCGCATGTTTCTGCACATGCCAAGACAAATAAACCTGTTAAAGCTAAAGTTAAGAAAGTAGAGAATGCCGCTATGGGTAATGCTTTTGCTGATGCTTTTGCTAAGTTAAAAAAATAAATGCTATTCATTAAAAAATATTAATAAAAAGTGTTGACAGTACAAATGATAATGATTATCATTTGTTTGTTGGTTAAGGCAAGTGAACGCTCTCTCAGGTGTTTTAACTAATAGCAAGGCGGTAACTTGGTGGTTATGCTCCAGGACACATAGTCACCAAGTCCTTCTTTGCGAATTGATCCAACTTATTCCTTTGGGTCAAGTCGATTAAAAATTTTTGATGGTTTAGCCAGTATTCATTTTAATGAGTACTGGCTTTTTTTATGAAGTTTTAATCGAATTGCTATTAAAAAAGGGGAAGCAAAAGCTTCCCCATAAAATAACCTCGTTGAGAGGTTAACTAACGCAAGATCATTAGTGTTTTATCATTTAAGTTTTGATGTTAAACACTATAAAACGTATTTAGCTGATACTTGAAAGTAGTTTGAATCAGCGTCAACTTCATCCATTTCAAAATTACCAAATTCAACGCCGAAAGAAAGTTGTTTAGTGATGTCTTTGAATAAATTCACACCCCAATGAGTACGGTCACGATCGGTAAGGTCAGTCGTAGTATTGCCATAAAATACTGAACTACGAGTGTCTTCGCTCCAGAAGTGTCGATAAGCAACTAAAAAAGATGTTGTTTCTTCTACTTCTATTTTTCCTTGTGAGTTTGTAGCAATATCAGTTGCTGCTGCTACACCCACATAACGCCCCACATTGCCACCATGTACTTGGAAGCGGAAATCATCTTTGCCAACAGTTTTAATACGGCCTGAAACACCATAACCAAAAGCCGACTCACTACCATCAACTGTTTGTAATTGACGTGCTACACCTGCAACGGCAACATTACCCCAGTCACCTTTAAAAGAATATTTAGCAATAAAATCAGGTACCGAATCATCCCCACTTTTGATGGTGCTTACGTTATCTGTATCTGGATTATTGTCATGATCATATGTTGTACCGTAAGATTCAGGGTTCTCAATGGCTAACTCTAAACCTCCATTGGTATAACGAATTTGACCTTGACGAATAAATGCTGATGCAACTAACGGCCCACCGAAATCAGCTGCTTCTGCTAAAGCGCTGGTGTTCATGAACGTAGTCCAAGTTTGACCAACGGTAATGTTCTTATATTTAATAAAAGCATGACGTAAACGTGGGTTAGATGAATTAGATATAATTTCATTACCACCGCCAGAAGTACCAGAGCCATAAAAGTCCATTTCAATGAAGCCGGTAACATTACCATGAACGTATTTAGTATTAAAACGTGTTTCATTAACTGCAATGCCAAAGTTTGATTTGTTTTCACCAATTTTACTTGCACTACCAATCCAGTAATTACTGGCTGCGATGTTACCGTCAACATATCGTGCGTCCGCTTTGATATAACCACCAAAAGTGATTTTATCATTGTCTGTTAAATCAAACGTATAACCAGCATTAGCAGCGCCAGCTACAGTTAAAAGACCAGCAGCCAAGAGTAATTTACTTTTATTAAGTTTAAACATGTGTATCCCCATTTTGTTTGCTTTACAGCAATTGTTTTATATTATGTTTTTGTTGTGATATTTATTTTTTATTATAAAAGCTGGAGATCTACGCCTCTTCTTTTTGCTTTTATGCAACAGCGTTAGTGTTGTTTTGAGAATCAAATCAAAACGATGTTGAATTTTTGTTCAGGTATTAAGGTAAGATTAAAGCGAAGTTAAAGGAATTAGACCTAAGTCTAAAATAGCAATATTTAGCCTTAGACTTTAGTCGAGCGAATTAATTTTAAGGGGATTATTGTGTAAATAACCTGAGTTCAGGTGGGGTAGGAATTTGTTTACGCACTCAATGTAAGCTGACAATTTCAACCTATACAATTAAAAAGTCAGCCCACGATTCATGATGAGATTTTATTGAGGTGATAGATGTTATTTTGCTTTGAATCCTATTCTAAATCCACCCCAATGTTTACCTTTAACATAGATAGGCGCAGATATATCATGCATTATCTCACCCGTATCACGTTTATAGGTCTGTAATAAAAATTTATCAGTATGTTGAGCACATCGAATGCCTGTAGGGTCATTAAACATGCGCTTGGTACGATTGTTAACTATGTCAACTTCAGGATTGCCTGTTAAGGGTTTAGAGAAGCGTTTATTATGGGTAGGAAAATAACCATTAATATCAACTGCACCAGCATAAATCATTTCGCTAAATTCATCTAATAGCGGTTCCTGAATTTGAGGTAAGTTTCTATCCGTAAATTCATCAAAACCTGAAGAGAATTTTGGAGGTTCGCTATTTCCTAGAGGTTTATATTTAAAGTCAAATAGTTGTTGTTGTGATATTTTGTTAGTGGCGATACTCTCTTCAAAAAGATCACTCACTTTTTGCGCGGCTAATTGTGCTTGCTTGCACATGGTATTTATGAATGTATCATTGTCAAATTCTGATAAATGAACAAAAATAGATTCACTATTATTTGATAATGTTTGTGCTTGTGCTGATATACGTTGAGTTTCGTTGCTCTTATCAACCAGAAAATCATGCAAATTAACCACTGAGTTTGATATTTCGCCAGCTGCGATATCCTGCTCCTGTAGGGCGTGGCTAATTTGATTGCTAGCTGCGGCTGAGTCAGACATTAAGTGGTCAATTTCGGTAAAAGATTGCGACAAGTCAGTTAGCGTACTTACCACACTGTCAGTTTGCTGCACTATCGTGTTCATCACAGTCGTTGTTTTGTTTGTTTCTTTACTTATTTGATTTAGCATCTCTCCAATTTGATGAGTTGCGTCGGCAGTTTTTGCAGCTAAAGCTCTCACTTCGTCAGCCACAACAGCAAATCCACGGCCTTGCTCTCCTGCCCTAGCTGCTTCAATAGCCGCATTTAATGCTAATAAGTTTGTTTGCGAGGAAATACCATCAATAACATCGGTAATACTCTGTATTTCTAAGGCTTTTTTCTCAAGCGACTGAATCATGTCTGAAGCATTGGTTACCGATTCATTCAATAAATTTACCACGGTAATATTATCATGCAATTGCTTTGAGCTAGAAGCGCTTGCGCTCATTGCTTGGTTTGCTTGGGCTGATGCATGCTCGGCATTGTCATTTATTTGCTTGCTGTTCATTGACATTTGCTCAGCAGCTGTTGCCAACCTATCTACATCATCACTGGATTTTTCTATGGCTTGGCTCAATTGTGTTAGAAAAAAGCTAATTTCCGCTGAGTTGATTGCTAATTCACTGGCTTTTACACCAATTTTTTCGCCAATGTCAGCAAAGTTGGTTGATAACTGTTGAGATGTTTCTTTATTATTATTTTTGTTATTAGACTGACTTTGATTGATGATAAAAAAAGTAGCTAGAAAGCAGATAATGGCTAAGACAACTGTAGATAAAGTAGTTGAAGAGAACAAGTTGGCACTAAAGTAGTGAAAAATAGTAATTAGTAACGTGACGAACAGCGCTAATAATATATTAGGTATTAATTTACTAGTCATTATAGTTACCTTTATTTAGCTTATTTAGTAAGAAACTCATTCTATTAGTATAGCAGAATATAATAATATGATTGTGTTATACAATTATACTTTAGTTGATGTTTTTGGCGCTAAAGTATTATTTTAAAAGAGTAACTAGGTATATTTGGCCTGCAAATAATTAAATACTGCTCGCATACCGAAAGCTTCACCACCTAAAGGACGACCTGATAGAGATCGAACGTTAAAAGCCATGACATCAAAGTGCACCCAGTTGGTATTTTTACTGACAAATTTCTCTAAATATAAGGCGGCGGTAATTGCACCGCCAAAAGGACCTGCTGAGCAGTTGCTCATATCAGCAATTGTACTTGAAAATAAGTCAGTGTACGGTTGATATAGTGGCATGCGCCAAGCGGGATCATTAATTTTATTACCTGCGTTAGTAATACCTTCTGCAATCTTGTCGTTTGTAGTAAAAAAGCCTGCTATTTCTGTACCTAAAGCAACACGCATTGCGCCTGTTAATGTGGCAAAATCAATGATTAATTCGGTTTTATCATTATCTGCTTCTGCTAATGCATCACATAATACTAGGCGACCTTCTGCATCGGTATTGTCAATTTCAACTGTGATGCCCTTACGTGTGGTAATTACATCGCCAGGACGCATTGCGTTGCTTGAAACAGCATTTTCAACGGCAGGAATCAAAACCCGTAAGTAAATTGGTAACTTATGAGACATAATTAAACGCGCTAAACCTAACACATGTGCTGCGCCACCCATGTCTTTTTTCATGTTACGCATACCCGCAGCTGGTTTTAAATCTAACCCACCGCTATCAAAGCAGACACCTTTGCCAACCAATGTAATATGGGGATTTTTCTTGTTTCCCCAAGTAAGATCGATTAGCCGTGGTTGGTGCACGCTGGCACGGCCAACAGCATGAATAGTTGGATAATTATGAACAAGCAAATCCTCACCGATAATTTGAGATACTTGACCATCAAAAAGCTCGGCTAATGCTTGAGCTGTATCGCCAATATTTTGTGGCATCATATCCGCGGCAGGTGTGTTAACTAGATCACGTACCAATGCTGTTGCTTGTGCATAGCGAATGGCGCTATCAATTAATTCTTGGTCAATTACTGCTAAGCTTGGAAGTTCTTTTTTAGTTTCTTTAGCTTTTTGTGTTTTATAAGTAGAAAATTCATAAGCACCCATTAGCCAACCAAAACAAATGGCTTGATGATGCTCTTCGGCAGCATTGAGTTTGTATTGTCCTGGTGGCAATAGGGTAATTAAGTTACCACAAGCAAAATAATGGCTGGCGTTTTCAACAACGAAAATTGCATGGCATAATGTGCCTTCTTCTTTGGTAGAAAAATTAGGTAATAAAGCTAAACCTTCACCATGATAATTTGTTTGTTGCAACCACTGCTGATTACTTTGACTTTGTGAAGCAAGCCATTGTGAGTAAGCAGATTTTTCTATAATGGTTAGCGGTGTGCCATTATTTCCTAATGTAAGAAGATTATTCATAAGTTGCCTTTGTAATAACTTTGTATCTTTATTGATATAATGCTCAATTGTAACTTATGTAAGTAAAAGGGAAAGGGGCATAAACACTTTCTTTGTCTATTTTTTGATTGTTACAATATTAAATCTTTTAGTTGTATTTTATCTGCTTTGGGTTTGCTGTTGACTTGTGCAAGTAATAAT
Organism: Colwellia sp. E150_009; assembly: GCF_053543955.1. NCBI lineage: Bacteria > Pseudomonadati > Pseudomonadota > Gammaproteobacteria > Alteromonadales > Colwelliaceae > Colwellia > Colwellia sp. E150_009. The sequence continues at coordinate 50,618 of NZ_JBHFOM010000018.1, read as the reverse complement.
TCTGCTGTAGCAATAGCATCATTAAGCGCATTGTGCCCATGATGATCTGGTAATTGGTATTTATGACGTAATTTTGATAAACGTAGTTCTGAAGGATCATAAGACACGTCACGTTTATCTAATTGTCTTTTCGCAATAACCAAGGTGTCTATAATAGGAAAATCGGGCACTAACCCATACAACTCAAGGCATGCTTGTTGTAAAAACTGCCGTTCAATGCGAGCAAAGTGAACTAACATGACTTTACCCGCTAACGCGTTTAATAATTTTTCTACAACAATGTGTAATGGTTGTCCTTGCTCCTTTTGAGTGTCGGTAATTTTGTGGATTATTACATTGCTTTCTTCAAGGGTAGTTTGTGCTTGTATTATTTGGTGGTAGCATGATTTTAGTTTTATCTGCTCATGCTCCATTGCAACAAAACCAACACTCAGTAATTTGTCTGCTTTGGCATCAAGGCCTGTGGTTTCAAAGTCTACGGCTAAAATGGGTAAGTCGTTTATTGGTGTTTCTAGTGCTGGAAAAGGTACAGCTAAAAATTTTTTCAGGGGCCCATCGGGCGCTTTTTTAAATAATCGCTTACGTTTTGCTTCGTATCCTGTTAAATAATTAATAAATGACGTGATTGCCATTAGAAGGTGGCCTGTCTTGAATCTTGCAATGTTTTGATCACTTTAAATGCATCTTTTAAGTGTTCACGCTCTAATTTTGATAATTCTTTGGGAGATAAATAATTATCTGCATCAAGCCCTGTCATTAATTTATTGGCTTGGTGTTTAACGCGTAAAATGCCCAAGAATTCATAGGCATCGATAAGGTTTTCTGCGGATGATTTAGTAATGGCAGCGGTACCTGCCGCTTGCTTAATACGCTCAATAGTATTAACCGCACTAATACCTTGAGAAAGCGCATAGATGCGAGCAAGGTCAACAATAGGTGCAATACCGTTATGCTTTAGATCTAAAGTGGCCTTGTGTTTGCCGTTTTGTTTAAGCACAAAATCTCTAAAAAATCCAAGCGGAGGGCGTAAACCTAACGCATTTTTTGATAAGTGGGCGATAAAGAGGCTATTGTTTTGTGTTTTTCTAAGTAATTTTTCCCGAACGTTGTCAAGTAAGTTAGCATCACCGAAAATGGTGTCTAAATCAAAAAATACACTTGAATGTAATAATGCTTTTGGCTTTGGCGTATCAACCCAATCATCAAAATATTGCTGCCAAACTTTTGCAGGTTGGCGCCATTTGGGGTTGGTTGCCATAATATTACCAGGACAATAAATGAAACCACATTCAGCTAAACCATCACAAACAAAGTGAGCTAAACTTTCAAACCAAGCATCATCGTAAGGTTTCATAGAATCACAAATAATAATAGCATTGTCTTGGTCTGAATGAGCAAGTTGCTCTTGCCTAGCTTGCGAACCTGCGGCTAACCAAGCATAAGGAACAGGGGCTTGACCATATTTTTCTTCAGCCATTTCAATTAATCGTTTGGTGAATGCCATCGTAATGGCACTAATACTTTTACCAACATGATCAGCACTTGCGCCTAATTTAGCTAAACGAATTTGTAATTTAGGTAAAAGATTACTGATTTCTTTTAATTCGGTTAAATTTTTAGCTTTATGGATTATGCTTGAAAAATTGACCGCATTATGTCCTTCATTGTTCATTAAATCTGTAACAGTAACCATGCCAACAACTTCACCCTGATTTGTCACGGGTAAATGGTGAATATGCTTAGCCGTCATAGTCATGAGTGCATCGTATGCATTATTTTTGATATCAATGGTTGTCATGTTTTTTGTCATGATTTCGCAAATGTTGGTTGTGATGGGTAAACCTTCGGCCACGCAACGACGGCGTATATCTTTGTCAGTGATGATGCCAACACAACGTTTGTTATCAAGCACTACCAAACAAGAAAACCCTCGCTCGGTCATTTGCAAGGCTGCCTCTTGAATAGTGTGATTAATATCGATACCAACGACAGGGCTATGATAAAAGTTACTAACAGGAGTATTCATCAAAGAAGAAGAAATAATGGCTTCTTCATTGGCCTTAGACATTCTTTGTTTGAGACGTTCAGCAGAATTATTACTAAAGTAATCACTAATACTTGGGTAATTTTCGCCAATATCATGCAATATTTTGGCGTTCAGACTATAAACTAAGCAATCTTCATCTGTTTTGACTTGTCGGCTTAGTATTTCTCTTGTATTAATTACATTGGCTGATAATTGTAAGCTTTGTTTACAAAATTCGGTGCATAAATCACCTTCACCAAGTCGAGAAACTAACTCTTTATCATTGGCAAGGCAGCTCAGCGCGCCTTTACGCACAATATATAAGTGTGGTTCAGTGATTCCTTTGGGGGGAAGGTATTCATCTTTACGAACATAATGAATTGTGAGCTCTTTTATTAATCGTTCTAATGCCGCTTTTGGTAAGCTGTCAAAAGGAGGAATACTCTGAATAAAGCTATAAATTTCTGAAAGTTCGGTGTCCATTTTTAGACTCCATTTTGATTACCAGCGTGTGTTTGCTTTTCGAACAAAAAGCCTGCATTTACCTAAGAAATACCACAGATAATTTGAAAAACACTTTCAAGCTTATCTGCCATTAATGATAATTTAGAGTGGTGGCTGTAGGTAGTCAACTATTGAAGTAACAATGTAGACTAAAGTTGCACTTGTATTCTCAATTGCCCTAGAAGCCCCTATAACACTAGTTAAAATTAAATCATCATTAGTTTGATTTATTCGCTAAAACATTGATCTAGACTAAAGTTTAATATCAGAGAAAAAAAAAGGTTGTTAGATTTAATAACGTTGAAGTTGAATATGGATTTTTGCCTTTGTTGATAAAAAACGACAGACAAAAATACATATTCATACTTTTACTAAAATTATTACTAATAAAAAAGCCTAATAAAAATACATATATTAATGTGAGCTCATATTAATTGAAACATAGGCTATAACGTCGCTAGGAGACTATTGTGGAAAATAAAGAAACTTATTGGTCGGAGAATCTTCGTCTAATCTTTATATGTCTTGCAATCTGGTTTGCAGTTTCATTTGGTTTAGGCTTGCTTCTTGTAGAGCCACTAAATGCGATTCGTCTAGGTGGGTACAAACTTGGTTTTTGGTTTGCACAGCAAGGTTCTATTTATTCATTTCTTGTTTTAATCTTTTGGTATGGCGCCAAAATGAATAAGCTTGATCAAAAATATAAAGTGGAGGAATAAGCATGGATGAGTTACAACTATATACTTACATTGCGGTCTTCGGTACTTTCGCGTTATATTTTGGTATTGCTTGGTGGGCGCGTGCTGGGTCTACGAGTGATTTCTATGTGGCTGGCGGGGGTGTTACCCCGATGCAAAATGGTATGGCAATTGGTGCGGATTGGATGAGTGCTGCGTCATTCATTTCAATGGCGGGTTTAATTGCTTTCTTAGGTTACGGTGGTTCAGTTTTCTTAATGGGTTGGACAGGTGGTTATGTACTACTTGCCATGCTACTTGCGCCATACATGCGTAAACACGGTAAATTTACTGTACCTGAATTTATATTTGATCGATATTATTCTAAAACAGCACGTATTGTTGCGGTAGTTTGTTTAATTATCGCGTCATTGACTTATATTATTGGTCAAATGAAAGGTGTTGGTGTTGCTTTTTCTCGCTTCCTTGAAGTTGATTACGGCTTAGGTTTAGGCATCGGTATGGCTGTTGTTTGGGTATATGCTGTATTAGGCGGTATGAAAGGTATTACTTATACACAGATCGCGCAATACGTGGTTATGATTTTTGCCTATACAATTCCTGCGGTATTTATTTCTTTACAACTAACAGGTAACCCTATTCCACAATTAGGTCTAGGTAGCACGTTAGCTGATGGCAGTGGCGTTTATTTGCTTGATAAATTAGATATGGTTGTTACTGATTTAGGCTTTAAAGAATATACTACATCAAACTTAGGCGGTACGTTAAATATGTTCGCTTATACTATGTCTCTTATGATTGGTACTGCAGGTCTACCTCATGTAATCATGCGCTTCTTTACGGTTCCTTCAGTACAAGCAGCACGTTCTTCAGCAGGTTATGCCTTAGTGTTTATTGCGTTACTTTATACTGTTGCTCCAGCTGTGGGTGCAATGGCACGTTTAAACTTGATGCACACTATTGAACCAGCTGCAGGTCAAAATCTTGAGTACTCTGAACGTCCACAATGGTTTAAAGACTGGGAAAAAACTGGCCTATTAAAGTTTGAAGATAAAAATGGTGATGGTAAAATACAGTATACAGCTGATAAAACAACAAATGAAATGGTTAAAGTTGACCGTGACATTATGGTATTAGCTAACCCTGCAATTGCCAATTTACCTAACTGGGTAATTGCATTAGTTGCCGCGGGTGGTTTAGCTGCAGCACTATCAACAGCAGCTGGTTTATTGTTAGCTATATCCTCTTCAATATCCCATGATTTAATGAAAGGTGTGTTGACGCCTGATATGTCAGAGAAAAATGAATTACTGGCAGGGCGTATTGTAATGACTATTGCGATATTGATTTCAGGTTACTTAGGTTTACATCCACCAGGATTTGCGGCAGGTACTGTGGCATTAGCCTTTGGTTTGGCTGCGTCAAGTATCTTCCCTGCATTAATGATGGGTATTTTCTCTAGAAAAATGAGTGGTACAGCTGCAGTTTGGGGTATGATTGCGGGTATTGGTGTAACTATGCTGTATGTGTTCCAACACAAAGGTATTATGTTTATCCCTGGTACTTCATTCTTAGGTGATATGGGGGCAGATTGGTTCTTTGGTATCTCGCCTAACGCTTTTGGTGCTGTGGGTGCTTTAGTTAACTTTGGTGTTGCCTTTACTTTACTTAAATTTACAGGCCCAGCGCCTACGCATATTCAAGAGATGGTTGATCATATGCGTTTACCTGGTAAAACCAGTGCAGCACACGCTCACTAATCAGTAAGGTTCGAGAGTTAAATATAGAGATGTAATTATTGAATCTCGAAATAGAATAAAGGGCTGGACGACAATTTTTTAAGAGTCGTTCAGCCTTTTCTGTTATATTGCCTTGTTAAATAGGATTAATTAAAAAGAAGTAGATATGAATAGACATCTTAAAGTTGCTTTTATGGTTGCCCCTTTCCTTGCTGTACTGGGGTATATTGGTGCTGATTACTATAACGAAAGTGAAGCAGCTAAAACAAAAATCATTCAATTAGTTCCAGAAGGGCATTGCGATATTATTAATCAAAGTTGCGTGCTTGTTTCTGGTGAATTTAAAGTGAATATTTCTGATCAAGCTGGCGTAACGGAGATAAATTCGACCTTTCCGTTAGATAGTGCTACGCTTTTTTTAGTGGATGAAGCTGATAAAATGACAGCGTACCCATTAGGAATGAAAAAAAGTCCTTATTATTGGCGGAATCACACAAAATTGCGGGAGTTAGTGGGTAAGAAAGGAGATAATTATAAACTACGTTTGATTGCTAAGATTAAGGGAGGCCAGTATATTTCGGAGTTTTATACACAAACGGTTAAATAACAGTGTTCTTTGTTTTGGATCACTCTTTGAGTGCTTTAGCCTATTTTAAGGTATTTCATTGACATTTTTTATGTAATATAGGTTATCCTTGTCACTGTATAAGTTAGGTTATAAGGAAATTTTATGAAGGTTTACACCGCAAGGCAGCCCATTCTAAATAAAAAAAAACAGGTAGTTGCTTACGAATTATTATTTAGGGATAGTACACAAAATTGTTTTCCCTCGGATGTAGCACCCGATATAGCTACGGCAAAATTATTAATCAATAGTTACCTTAATATTGGCCTCGAAGAAATGACCGAAGGAAAGCCTGCTTTAATTAATTTTCCGATGGAGATCCTTTCCGAACATTTAGTGAATATGACACCCTATAAAAATATTATAGTGGAAGTGCTTGAGTCAACAGAGCCAAGTGAGAAGAATTATCAAGTGTTAGCAAAACTTTTTCATCAAGGGTTTTCTTTAGCGCTTGATGACTTTATTTACAGCGAGGCTTGGGATAAATTTTTTCCTTTAATTAAGTTAATTAAAATTGATATTATTGAAACACCGCTGTCATCAATTGAGCATCTACTTCCTTATTTTCGACAATACAGAATTAAGCTTTTAGCAGAAAAAGTAGAAACATACGAAGATTTTGTGGAAGCCAAAGCGCTTGGTTTTGATTATTATCAAGGCTATTTTTTTTGTAAACCTGAAATTCTTGTTGGAACTGAAATAAACGCATCACACCCTTTTTTGATGTCTATATACAGTGAAGTGATGAAAGAAGGGTACAGTTACAAAAAACTAGAACGTTTTTTTGAATACGATATGGATTTAACCTATAAACTGTTACGATTTGTTAATTCTATTTGGTTTGCCCACTCTAAGGAAATAAAGTCAATTAAGCAAGCTATTGCTTATTTAGGTGAAATTCAAATGCGCCAATTTGTCTGTTTGATAGTAATGGCTAAACTTAACCCAAATAAACCGACGGTATTGATTCATAATACTATTATAAGAGCTCGACTTTGTGAAAAATTTGCTAAATTAATGGGATTGCAGCAACTTTCTGAATATGCATTTTTAACAGGATTGTTTTCAACCCTTGATGCCATTTTAGATAAACCAATGCAAGATGTTTTACAGGCATTGCCTCTAGCGGAAGAAATAAATACAGCTTTGCTTAATAAAACAGGTGTTTTAGCTGAGTGTCTCGACTTTGTTATTGCATACATGGAAGGAAACTGGGATGTTATTAATCTCTTTATTCAGACTTATAACATAGCCCCAGAAAGTCTTATATCAAGCTGTAATCAAGCATATCAGTGGTTGACAGCCTATAAAACAACCTAAGTATACCCAATAAAAATATGAATAAATTAATTGGGTATGGATAAATGTAGTTTTTGGTAAATTATTTTATGCTATTTTTAGATAAGATTTAATGATTTCAGCACCATTACTTGCTTGAATTGGTTTAAAAATAAAACCAGACACGCCAATTTCTTCACATTGCTTAACTAAAGCTTGATCGGTAACAGATGACAGCATTACTACGGGTACATTATTTCCATTAGCGCGGATAGTTTGTAATGCCTCATTCCCATTCATTTCATCCATAATAACATCCATGAATAGAAAGTCAGGGTTTTCACTTTCAACCAAGGCGACTGCAGCAGAGCCATCATTTGCTTCAATGATATTTTCGTAGCCTAAATTATTTAGAAAACGTTTTAGTGCTTTACGAATCATGGCGCTGTCATCAACGAGTAATATTTTGCTACCAGTAGGTAAAGGTGTGTTATATGGGTTGGCAATACCTGAACTTTCTTCGCGTTTAGCCCCACCTGTTTGGAAATTAACATCACGTACTAATAAGTTAAAGTAATAACGCCCAACACCTTCAACGGTAATAGGGACAGTAATAATTTCTTTAACGCCAACTAAGTATTTTTCCATATCATCAAAGTTATGAACAAAGTACGGGCTAGAAAAATTAAACTCTAAATTATGTCGACTTAACAAATCAGTAGAGCGTCCTACAATGGTATTGCCCCACTCGGCCAATGCATTGCTTAGTTCTTCGTTTATCTCTGTGTGGTTATATTTTTCATCGAACATGGTTTCGCAAACAGAATTACCAATAGCGATGGCGGTTTCTGGATAATGGTGCATCATGATTACACCGTTAATACAGCCTTTGACTTCTGAGCATACGGCATAGCCTTTAAAACGAAAATCATCTACTTGATCCATAAAGGCATCGCCAGAAGAACCCGTTAGGCGTGTCATTGCTTTAAGACTAGCGATAGATTCATTGATAAAAGGGTGTAAAGTGACCTTGTAAATTGTTTCTACAGACATAAATAAAATCCAACATTTATTGTTTTTGTAATTATATGGTTGAAGTTAAACTACTAGAACTATTGTCGCATTGCAATAAGTTCATAGCTGAAATCAAGGAAGATTACCTAGGGCAACCTTTATCAGCTCAACAGTGTGAATATTTTGCCACTGTTGTTTTGCTAAATGGATAAATGATGATGAAGCAGATTTTTGGTAGGCATTTATATACCATAAGCCATTAATGAAATGGCAATATGTTAGATAGTGTTTTAACAACGGTAAATTTAAATCAACTATCGCATGTGCTGAATATTGTTGGGTTATAGTTAAAATAGACTCGCTCTCTAGATTATTTACGGCAATAAACATAGCTAAATCGTATTCTGCAGGTGCAATGCACGCACACTCATAATCAACTAAATAAGCGTGTTTTTCAGGAGATAATAGTATATTGCTGAAATTGATATCTCCATGGCAGCAAACCTTGTTGGTTAGAGGGGGTATCAGTGTAAGTATGTGATTGGCAATAGCGTTTATTGTACTTTTCTGTAGGGCTGAAATTGTTATTAATTGTTTTTTTGTGACGTATATTTTATCAATGAGATCATAAACAAGCGTTCTTGGTTCAAGGGATAAGGCCGGTTCGTGCAACAGAGTTTTTGTTGATAATTTATGGCATTGCGCCATTAACTGTATAGCGCATGTAATTTTGTTATGGATTGATTGTTGGCTTAAAGATAAATTTTCTCCCTCAATAAATGAGGTTATAAGCCAGTATTGGTCATGATAAAAAACGCTAGGGCTAATGTTTTTTTTGGCTGAAAGGAGGCAAAAAATAGATTCGTTTACGCTTGTTTGTTTGGCAAAATAAAATTTATTGTCGGCGTGTACTTGGTAACAAAGACTGCTAAGGCCAGTGATTATGGGTTCAATAAGATTAATGTGAGTGAAGCAAGGTAATGAGCTTAAAGGAGGAACCATAACCAACAACCTTACGCCGCCCTGTGCACATTTAGTTGCCGTTGTTTATACAAGCCTAACCATTTAAAGTAACCCCAAGTAGCAATAATGATATAAATACCAAATAAAACAACGGTTGGTATTAAGTCTTTTGCAAGATAGAGATAGATAGAAACCGCATCAATTACAATCCAATAAATCCAATTTTCGAGTACTTTTTGAGTCACTAAATAAGTGGCAAATATAGCAAAAACTGTGGTGAATGTATCAAAATACGGAAAATGGGCCGAGGAGAAGTTGGCCATAAAATAGCCTAAGATAAAAGAAATTACCGTTAATATGAGACAAGCTTTGACATGAATGTTTAGTTGCCACGAAACAATGGTTAAGTGCGCTTTACTTTGTTGGCTATTTGTATGGCTACTATCTTTTTGCCAAATCCAGTAACCATAAACAGCCATAATCAAATAATAAATATTAAGGGCACTGTCCATCAGTAATGACACGTCATAAAAAATATACGTGTAGAGCGCTGTGCTGAAAAAGGCGGCAGGCCAACACCAAATTGAACCAATGGCAGCCCATAAAACATAAGCAAGCGCTAGCAACATGGCTATTAATTCAAGCCATGGTAGTTTAGCTGTGTAGTCAAAAAAGCTAACAAGCAACTCAGTCATTAACTTTCAGGCTCTGGTTGCGCATGATGACCACCAATAAATTTACATACAAACACAGCGGCACCTACGGTACTATGAACGTGTTTTATTTCTGCCATGACATTAGTTACTGCTAGGTCATAATCACCAAAAACTTGGGTGCTCATACCGTTAGTTACCACGTTTAGCCCTTCAACTTTGCGTAGGCGTTTTATAAAAGCCCATATTTCACTTTTATACTGTGTTTCTGCAAGTGGGTATAAACTTAATTCGATAGAGATTTGCATAATATATCCTTTAATTAGTACACACTAATAATGAGGTATTAGTGTGTACCAGTATGAGTTTTAGAACTGATAGTCAAGCGTAATACCGAAAACTAATGGCTCTGATAATTGAGAATATTGCTTGTTAGTATACCCATCTCTAGGGTCATTACCAAAATAAAAACCACGGTTGGCGTACTCTTCATCAGTTAAATTTCGTGCCCATAGTTTTATTTGATAATCATCTTGTAAATAACTCACAGAGGCATTAATTAGCTCTATTGATTTTGACCGCTCATTATGACTGTCTGAGAAATAAAACCCATCTTTGCCATCAGCGGAGAAGTTAATCAACCAATCTTCATTTGGACGAATATTAACGCCAAAGTTAAATTGATAATTTGGCGCATGCGCTTGTTGCCTGCCATCTAACGATGCACCATCGGCATTGACAAAGCCCTTGAACTCAGTATCAAGTAAACCCAATGCCCCGTAAAATTCAATTAATTCGTTAAATTGCCAATTTGCTTCAACCTCTATGCCGATGTTAGAGCCTGTTGCAGCATTACCCAAGTAGGCAATAAACTCTGAACTACCATCTTCACGAACAATAGTTTTCGAGCTTTTTACTTGTATATCGCTTCTGTCCATATAAAAGGCAGCAGCACGAATAAAAGCTGAACTGTCAAACAAGGACACTTTATAACCTAGCTCATAATTGACTAAATATTCAGGGTCAAAAGTGCGTAAATCATCAGGTAAAGTGCCATCGGTATTTGCACCACCTGCTTTATAACCTCTATTAATTGAACCATACCAAAAACTATTGTCGTTTTGCTGGTAACTAAGTACTAACTTACCACCAATCATTGTATCGTCAGGGCTATCATTGAAATTGTCAGAATTAATATAGTCAGCGCTGCGTTGTTCAACTCTTAAGCCCGTGGTTAATGTTAATGTTGAGTTTAATTTACTATCAAGCTGACCATATACAGCAATTGATTTACTATCAAATGTTGAAGTGAAATCACTGATTAAATAGGTATATTGACGTTGCAGATCTTCGTCATCTTGTTTGTAATAAAGCCCAGCAACCCAAGAGGTTGTGTTATTAAACAATTTACTTGTTTTGTTAGATAGTGCTCTTAATTCTATTGTTTGTGTTGATTTATCACGGAAATAATAGTCAGTTGAAGAATATTCCCAATAGGCATAATCAGGGTTTTCAATTGTTTCAGGTGCCGAAATGCCTTTATAGGCCCAATCTTCGTCAAATCCATATGCTAAATCAGAGTCAGCATGGCTTAAAAGGGTAACGAGTGTAAATTTCTCAAAACCTTGGTAAGTTAAGTTAGCGGCGATAGCATGAGTTTTTTGTTTATCTAAACCGGGTTGATCTGATAGAGTTTGACGATTATTGTCTAACGAAAATGCGTCATAGCCATTATCAAAGTCAAAATGAAAAGCCGATATATCAATTGTTAAATCATTAGTTGCTTGTATTGACAATTTACCTCTAAGACTAGTTTCATCACGATTATTGGTATCACTTTTGTTCAAGTAATTATTGTCAATAAATCCATCACTTTGGTAATGATTTGCAGCTAAACGATAATTTATTTCATCTGAAGCTGGGCCTGATATTGCAAGCCCTAAGCCATAACTATTGTAGTTGCCTGCGTCTAGTTTAATATGGCCTTCAAATTCATCAGTAGGCGCATTGGTTGTGATATTAAACATACCAGCTAGGGCATTAGCGCCAAAACGTGTGCCTTGAGGCCCTCTGAAAACCTCTACTTGCTGAGCATCAAAGAGGTTAGCAATACTGCCAATACCCGTAAAATCAATACCGTCAATAATCATACCTACTGAGGGATTAATGGGTTCATTAAATTGACTTCTTTCGCCAATACCACGAATTTGATAATAACGTGCACGCTGTGAACCACTAGCAAAATTAACATTAGGAATAACGGCCACTAATTCTTCAAGATTTTGAGCATTGCGTTGCTGTACTTCAATAGCCGTTAATACTGATAAAGCACTTGGTGTTTTTAGCAGATTCTGTTGTCTAAAATCACTGGTGACGGTAATCGTTTCTATGGTTGATAGTTTGGAACTTTGTGCTTCATTAGCCTTTGTTTGCAAACTTGATAATGTTGTAGAAAGCAACAATGAAGAAAGGGTTGCTGTAAGTGTTGATTGGGTAAAATTCATATAGATCTCATAAGTATTAAATCAATTGATACTATGGGATCCGGCACTGGGAGGTTATTGTGTTGACATTGTGATTGACTCACTAACCATTCCTACGCCGGCTACTTATTAACATTTAAAATGAGAATAAGTTCCCGTCCAGGTTCAAAGGGTTTGTTGATATCATCAACATCTCAGCAGTTACTTGTTATTGTACTTATTTAGTTTTAAGTAAAAAAACAAAACCGCACTCCTTGGTTCGCGCGCAGTGTAACAAAGTTTAATGTGCAATAGTTAATTATTTAGTAAAAAATCAGTATGGTTATTCATTTAATTAGCTAAAGGTCGTATTTATCGGAAGGCGGTTATTTGGCTATATTAGTCAGGTAGTAGGTATAAATTTAATTTAGCATAGTATTAATTTAAGATAGAATTAACACTAATCATCAACAGTAGAGAAGTGTAATGTTCCCCAACTGGCAGTTAGTTAGTCTTAGCTTAGTTTACATTGGCCTATTATTTTTAATTGCCTATTTAGGGGATAAATACCGTAATCAGTTAGCTAAAAAAGGCCAAGGGATTATTTATGCCTTAACTTTGGGCGTATATTGTACTTCTTGGAGTTTTCTTGGTACGGCTGGGCAAGCGTCTACTAATTTTCTATCTCATATCCCTATTTATCTTGGTCCAATTATACTTTTTATCTTTGCATGGCCATTTATACAACGCATTATCCGCATTAGTTTAAAACTCAATTTAACGTCTATTGCTGATTTATTAGCTTCGCGGTTTGGTAAATCACATAATCTAGCCATTATTGTTACGCTTGTTTCCTTTGTTGGCACTATGCCTTACATTGCTTTGCAGCTAAAAGCTATGGTGTATACTTTCCAACAATTACAAGAAGATCAAAGTCTTAGTAGTTGGCATATTGGCTTGGTTGTCAGTTTGGTGCTATCAGGTTTCTCTATTTTATTTGGTATTCGTAATATTGATGTTACCGAACGACACCCTGGTGTAATGCTGGCAATCGCGTTTGAGTCATTTGTGAAAATTATTGCCTTTTTAGCGGTAAGTTTATTTGTGTGTTTCTCTTTGTTTGATTCCCCCGCTGATATTTGGCAGCAGTCAAATGCAACTTTAAAATTAGAACAGCAAATGAATGTTGGAAATATTAGTTCAATGTTAGCCATGTTGGTTATTGTGATGGCAGCATTTTTGTCGTTACCAAGACAATTTCAAGTAATGGTTGTTGAATTAAAAGATCAGAAAGATACTTGGCTTGGCCGAAGAGTATTTCCAATTTATGTTTTAATTTTTGCATTTTTTGCTGCTCCTTTGGGGTTGGCAGGGCAGTTACTATTAGGGAATAGTGTTGCGTCTGATGTGTATGTTTTGTTTTTACCTAGTATCGGGGGGCAGACTTGGCTAACCTTGTTTACTTTTATTGGTGCAGTTTCTGCGGCTAGTTCTATGGTGATTATTTCTGCTATTGCCTTGAGCACAATGCTCAGTAATGAAATTGTTTTTCCATTACTTTATCGCCGTCAAAAAGTAGCGGAGTCTAATTACGATAGTTTTAGACAGCGGTTATTAAATATACGTAAACTATTGATACTTTTTGTTATTATGTCTGGTTATGCTGTTTTTATTTTGGCAGCGCCAGATACTTTATCGTCGTCTGGTGAAGTTGCTTTTGGTGCATTCGCGCAGCTAACACCAGCACTTATTGTTGCTTTTTACTGGCGGCGTGCAAGTTTAGTTGGAGTTTATGCAGGTATACTCGTTGGCTTTATTCTTTGGTTGACGTTGAATTTTTTACCCCAGTTTGGCTTGTATCCATCTCCTTTTGCAGAAGGCATATTACCTGCTAAAACCACAGCTACGCTCTTTAGTTTAGTCGCTAACATAATTGTTATGTGGGCCTTGTCACAAATTAGTCGTCAAAGTGTCCAAGAAAGAATTCAAGCGTCATTATTTTTGGAGTGGCAATCACCTAAATTTTTGAAAGTTGAGAAAAAACGTCAATTAGATGTGAGCGAATTAGAATTACTTGCCTCACGTTTTGTGGGTGAAGCTAAGGCAAAATCAAGTTTTAGCTTATTTTTGTCTTCACATGATAAAAAACAGTTAGGCAACGCAAATTATAACCAACAGCTATTGCAGCACACTGAAAATACATTAGCGCTTGTTATGGGAGCTTCTTCGGCTAGGTTAGTATTATCTTCGGCGCTTGATGGTCGAGATATTGCCTTAGATGATTTGGCTGTGTTAGTTGAAGATGCATCAAGCCAAAAGCAAGCGTTCTCGCAAAATCTATTACAGAGTGCAATAGAAAATGCCAGTGAAGGTATTTCGATTATTGATGAAGAGTTAAAATTGGTGGCATGGAACAAAAAATATTTGGATTTATTTGATTATCCGCCAGAGCTAGTCAGAGTTGGCAGCCCTATTGAGGCATTAATTCGTCATAATGTTAAACGAGGTTTGTGTGGGGCAGGTGATATTGATAACCAAGTGTTTAGGCGTCTTGAATACTTACGTAAAGGTAGTCCACACAGTTCTGAAAGACAGCAAGCCAATGGACAAACTATTCTGATTGAAGGTAATCCGTTACCTGGCGGTGGTTTCGTTATGTTATTTTCAGATATTACCGCGTATCGCCAAGCTGAACAAGTATTGAAAGAAGCTAATTTAGATTTAGAAACAAGGGTTTATGAACGCACGTTAACCTTGGCAAAAACAAATGAAGCATTAGCCAAAGCGCATGAAAAGGCCGAGCAAGCTCATATTAAAAAGAGTCAATATTTAAAAGCTTGTAGCCATGATTTAATGCAACCATTAGAAGCTGCGCGTTTATTTACCTCTGCTTTAACAGAACAACAAGATTTAACGTCTGAACAACAACGCCAAGTTGATAATATTGATAAATCTCTCAGAGCTGCGAATGATTTGTTAGAAGATTTGGCACAGATAGCACGTTTAGAAAGTGGTAATATTAAGCCCCACATTGAAGTCTTTGCATTAAATGAATTATTTGAAGATTTAGAGCAAGAATTTGCTGCTTTAGCTGTAGAGCAAAATATCGAATTCAGACTTGTTGCCACAAAAGCTTGGGTAAAATCAGATCAACACTTATTGCGACGTATTATTCAGAATTTAGTGGGTAACGCTTTTAGGTATGCTAGCCCAGGTAAAGTACTTTTAGGTGCAAGGCTGTATGATAATCAAGTCATTATACAAGTGCTGGATAATGGCCCAGGTATTCCTTTAGAAAAACAAGTGTTAGTTTTTGAGCAGTTTATACAGTTAGATACGCCTACAAGCCAATCATGCCGTGGTTTAGGTTTAGGCTTGAATATTACGCAGTCATTGGTGGATTTATTGGGTCATTCTTTAAGTCTGCAATCACGTGAAATGCAAGGTTGTAAATTTTCTATTTCAGTTGAAAAGGCCAGCCCACTAATAACTAAACCTAAAGCGGTTGTGCCGTTATCAAATATGGGTTTTAAAGATATTACCGTGTTGTGTATTGATAATGATCCTGATGTATTAAGTGGCATGGTTGAATTGTTGTCTGCGTGGCAATGTAATATTCTTGCTGCAGACTCAAGAGAAACGGCTTTAATTGAGTTTGCAAATCACCAACAAGATATTGATATTTTATTGGTAGACTATCAATTAGGCTATCATGCTGATTTACCAGCAGGGGAGCAGATTGATGGGTTAACATTAATTGCTGATATGCGTAAAGACTGTAATCATTATATTCCAGCCATTTTGATTACGGCAACAACAGAGCTTGGTATTGAAACTAAAGCAAAAAATGCCGATGTAGGCTTTATGCGTAAATTAGTAAAACCAGCTGCGCTAAGAGCATTGATGAGTGCTAAGCTAGCGCAGAAATTGCAGGTAGATTATGGTGATTAGCTTTGTTCGAAGCCTTTTTCAGTTAAATCTAACTGGGCTATAGCAATCACTGCTTGGGTACGGTTTCTCACATTGAGTTTACGGAATATTGCCGTGGCATGTGCTTTAATTGTTGCTTCAGATACATTGAGATCATAGGCAATTTGTTTATTGAGCAAGCCTTGAGCAAACATCATTAATATTTTGTACTGTTGTTGGGTTAAGCTGGCAACACGCTCTGCAATATCACTACACTCGCCATCTTTTGGGATGTCTTGAAATGATTTTGGTAGCCAAATTTCACCCGATAAAACGGTGACTATGGCGGTAAAAATATCTTCTACTGGTGTCGATTTTGGCACAAAGCCTGCTGCTCCATAGCCCATCGCTTTACTAATTGTATTGTGTTCTTCGTGAGCAGAAACGATGACTACCGGTATTTGTGGAAAATGATTTCTCACGTGAATGAGCGTACTAAAACCATGGGCACCAGGGATATTTAAATCTAATAGTAATAAGTCACTATCACTATTGTCTTGAAGTTGTTGTTCAAGTTCGGCAATTGTTTGCGCTTCAAGCCATTGTGTTTGGCTTAATTTATTCTTTAAGGTACCCAATAGAGCCTGTCTAAACAAAGGGTGGTCGTCAGCAATTATTATTTTTTGAGGCTGAAACATAGAAAACTTCCTAAACAAGTAAGTATTCTATTCTAACGGAAAAATGACTAATGACAAATTTTACTTTTTAGAACCTTGAATATTGAGTGATCTGTTTATAGCGCAAGAGGTGGGTTTCAGTAAGTCTGAATGAGCAATATTCAAGAGATATATTTTCTTAATGCTGTAGCCTTCAAAGTGCAGTTTAAAGCTAAAATTATGATTGCTGAGCAATCTCAGCATCAACAATCACATTGCTTGGGTTATTGTTTTTTTGGGGCTTTCTCTAGTACTGTGGTTAATAACTGCCAATATTGCGCAACGGTGGCAATTTCAATTTTTTCATCAGGTGAGTGAGGAAATTTAATGGTAGGGCCAATAGATACCATGTCCCAGTGTGGGTAAGCACTTTTAAATAAACCACATTCTAAACCAGCATGGATAACCATAATAGCAGGAACTTTATTAAATAATGCTTGATAGGTGTCGCTCACAGTTTTCATAATGGCTGAGTCAGGGTTGGGTTTCCAGCCGGGATAAGCGCCACTAAATGCAACGTTAGCTCCGGCTAATTCGAACACTGATTGCACAGTACGTTGTGTTTCTGCGCGGCCATCGTCATGCAAGCTGCGAATAAGCACTAATGCATTAAGTTTGTTGCCACGAGTTTGAATAACGCCTAGATTTAAAGAAGTTTCCACTATTCCTTCAATATCATCACTCATACGGATCACCCCGTTAGGACAGGCGTTAAGCGCAAGTAAAATATTACTTTGGGTAGTGCTATCCCAGCATTGTTCAAAGTCTTCGGGTGAAATAAGCAGCATATTAATATCGGTTTCAATAGCAGCTAAATTAGCTTGAATAGTTGATAAATATAAAGCTAAGGCTGATTTTAACGACTCAATTTGTGCTTTATCAACAACGAAGCTGGCATTAGCTTCTCTAGGGATGGCATTACGTAAACTACCGCCGTTAAATTCGGTTAACCGAATGTCAAAGTCGTTACTTGCATCAAGCAAGAAACGTGTTAGCAGTTTATTTGCATTGGCTCTGCCAGTATGGATATCAACCCCAGAATGCCCACCTTTTAGGCCTGAAATTGATAAATTAAACCCTTGGTAATTTGCTGGCACATCTTCAAAGGTTAAGGCAAACGTGGCTAAACCATCAATACCGCCAGCACAGCCCATATAGACCTCGCCTTCTTGTTCTGAGTCAGTGTTAATTAAAATATCGCCGTCTAACCAACCTGCTTCAAGGCCAAAAGCACCGGACATTCCTGCTTCTTCGTCAATTGTAACGAGCACTTCTAAAGGCCCATGAATAAGATCATCACTAGCTAGTACAGCTAAAGCTGAAGCCAAGCCAACACCATTATCAGCCCCTAAGGTGGTGCCGTCAGCCGTTACCCAGTCGCCATCGGTTTCGGTGACAATATAAGGGTGAATAGGATCAACGAGAAAGTCATGGTTAGTATCATTGTTTTTTTGTGGCACCATGTCCATATGGGCTTGTAAAATAATGCCTTGACGATCTTCCATCCCAGGTGTTGCAGGTTTTTTGATAAACAAATTACCCACAGCATCTTCTTTAACTGCTAAGCCTAGATCTGTCGCCCATTGTTGAATCCAAGCTGATATTTTTTGTTCGTGCTTTGACGGATGTGGAATACTACAAATTTGTTCAAATAATTGCCATAAACCTGTAGGTTTAAGGTGTGATAACGTGCCCATGTTTTTCCTTATTTGCTTGCCATTAAAAATTGCCATTGTTCATTAAAGTCACAACTTGGTTTTTTATCAAAACCAGAACGTACATATTGATTGATTTTTCCTTCCGCAAATGCAACTAAGATATTGGCTAGTGCTTGCTCGTTAATGGTAAATGTTTTGCCTTCACGCAATTTTCGTTCGCGTAGTATTTGTTTAAATTGTGACTCAAGTTTTTCAAAAAATTGATGTACTCTATTACGTAATCGCTCGTTTTCACCCATTAAAGCATCACCTGATAATATACGGCACATGCCAGGATTTCGCTCAGCAAAAACCAATAATACATGTAATACATGATGGCAGCGAACTAACGTTTCTTTGTGATCAGATAAAATTAAATTGATACGAGAAAAAATGGACTCTTCAATAAAATCGATCAGGCCTTCAAACATACGTGCTTTTGAAGGAAAGTGGCGATATAACGCTGCTTCAGAAACGCCAACTTCTGCTGCCAACTTAGCGGTAGTAATGCGCTGCCCTGGGCTTGATTGCAACATTAATGCTAAGCATTCTAATATTTGTTGTTTACGACTAACTTTCTGCTTGCTCTTAGGGCTAACTGACATAGTAAGATATTCTCTGTTATTTGTTTTTCTTGTTGGGTGTTGTGTTAAAGCCATAACTCACTTAAGTTTTTGTTAAACCATAGTGTTGGTTAATTAATGATACAAGTTTTTGTGCAATGATTTGCTTATTTTCCAAGGGTATTTCAGTTTTATCAATAGCACTATATAACGTTAAGGCATTATCATCACTGTTAAAGCCTTGACCTGATTTTGCTACATTATTTGCGGCAATTAGGTTTAAATTTTTACTGATTAACTTACCGCGAGCATATTCTTCTACATTTTGGGTTTCGGCAGCAAAACCTACCATAAAGGGTCTGTTAGGCAAACGAGCAACATCGGCAACAATATCATGATTTTTCACTAGCTCAAGATGCATAGCATCGTTATTTTTTTTAATTTTTTGATTGGCAATATTGGCAACTCGGTAATCAGCAACTGCGGCACAAGCAACAAAGGTAGTCCCCTGTGGTGCAATATTTAATGCAGCTTGATGCATTTCTTCAGCGCTAGTTACTGAGATTAACTGACATCCTACTGGCGCACTAAGGTTCACTGGCCCTGAAATTAAGGTGACTTTTGCTCCTGCGCGTAATGCTGCGTGTGCTATTGCATAACCCATTTTACCTGAACTGTGATTAGATATATAACGAACTGGATCTATTGCTTCGCGTGTTGGGCCTGCGGTAATTATCCAATGTTGACCTTGTAAGTATTTGTAGCTAAAAAAATCACAAGTCAAAGCAACTAACTCGTCTACTTCTAACATGCGTCCTAAACCTAAGTCACCACAAGCTTGTTCCCCGCTCCCAGGTCCCCAAATTTGAAGATTACGTTCAGTTAATGTGGTTACATTGGCTTGTGTTGCTGCTGCATGCCACATTTGTTGATTCATGGCTGGAGCAATAGCGATCGGCGCGCTGGTTGCTAAACAAATGGTTGTGAGTAAATCATTTGCCATACCCGCTGAAATGCGTGCAATAATATCAGCAGTTGCTGGCGCAATAATGATTAAATCAGCCCATTTAGCTAATTCTATATGCCCCATGGCTAATTCTGCTTGTGTATCAAGCAAGCTGTCTGCAACGTGATTGCCAGACACTGCCTGTAAAGTGAGTGGCGTAATAAATGCCTTTGCCCCCTCAGTCATAACGACTCGAATGTCAGCACCTTGATCTTTTAATCTACGTACCAATTCAGGCGTTTTATACGCGGCGATTCCACCACTAATACCAAGGACAATTTTTTTATCCTGTAGAATTTGCATAATCTGCTAATCTTAAACTTATCATTAGGGGGAATACGATAGCATTTATTTCTGCTATTTGAAAAAAGAGTTGAAAAATAATTACCAACAAAAACAGCAAGGAAGCCGACTATGTGTAAAGAAGATCTAGCACAACAAAGTAAACTACAAATACAAACGTTAAAAAACTGGCCAAGCGCAGAACGCCCCAGAGAAAAATTACTCAGTCTTGGGGCAGCAAGTTTAAGTGATGCCGAGCTTTTGGCTATTTTTTTAAGAACAGGTGTAAAAGGGTGCAATGTTGTTGATTTATCTAGGAATTTGTTATTGTCTTTTGGTAGCCTAGCCAATGTGTTTCGGGCTAACCAACAAGAGTTTTGTCATCACCATGGTTTAGGTAGTGCTAAGTATGTCCAGCTTCAAGCGTGTTTAGAAATGTCAAAACGTTATTTGGCTGAACAACTTACTCAACAAGGCAGTGCGCTTGCGTCATCGCAAGCGACGCGTGACTATTTAATCAGTGAGCTGAGAAATGAAACAAGAGAGGTGTTTGCTGTACTTTTTTTAGATAATCAACATCAGGTTTTGAAATTCGAGCGTCTTTTTTTCGGCACGTTAAATGCCGCTGCGGTGTACCCAAGAGTTGTGGTTGAGCAGGCGTTAACACACCATGCTGCGGCTGTCATTCTGGCGCATAACCACCCTTCAGGTGTTGCAGAGGCAAGTATCGCTGATAAGCGTATAACTCAAAAGCTTGAGCAAGCATTACAGCTTATTGATGTACGTGTACTTGATCATATGATCATTGCAGGGCACCAATGTTATTCATTTGCAGAACACGGTGAAATAGTTTCTGGTTGATGCAAATCACATAATATGATTTAACTTGATAAAAGCTGTAATGCCAGTTAGGTTTAAGGTAATACGCTCAGCAATAGGATCTTTTGATGAAAGATAAAAGTGATGGGGACTTGGAACGTCGTAGTTCTTTTCGTCTTGATATGGAAAAGGAATTAGTTGATATCATGTGGGCTGATGAAAGTGGTCAGGAAAGAACCAAAAAAATTATCTGTATAGATTTTGCTCGTGGAGGTTTAAAGCTTGATTGCGATATTCCTATACCAATTCATACAGCAGTGAGTGTAGTGTTTAAGTCGGCTAGTGCTAACCACCAAAAGTTATTCGGCAAAGTTCTACGATGTGTGAAACAAGAAAATGGTTGGTTTGAAATTGCTTTAATATTAGAAAAATAGGCTCAAAAGAAATGTTATAAATTTGTACTATAATAAAAACTAATCACAGCAATGTTAACTTAGTAATATTGCTTGGTAGTATTTAGGAAGAAATTGATATGATGATATTAGTGGGTGGTGAAAAAGGCGGTAGTGGAAAAAGCTGTTTGGCGCAGAACTTAGCGGTATATTTTGCTCGTAATAAGAATGCAATTGTACTAATGGTTGATTGTGATCCACAACGTACCACATCTGACTGGATACAAGCCCGCAATGGCGAACCCTCACTTCCTGCTATTAATTGTATTCAGCTGTACGGTAAAATTCGCAATGATTTATTAAGTTTAGCCCAACATTATGATTATGTAATTGTAGATTGTGGTGGACAAGATAATTTAGCATTACGTGCGGCTATGTCTGTGGCAGATCATGTTATTATTCCACTGAGGCCAAAACGACGTGACCTAAAAACAGTGCCACATATGGAAGATATGCTCAGCACCTGTAAGATGGTTAATCCAAAAATGTTAGCTTCTTTTGTTATTACACAATGTCCCTCTTTGCCTAATCAAGCTGGTCGTATTTTAGAAGCAAAAGAAGTGTGTAGTTCTTATGGTATTAATGTACTTAATGCGGTAACTTTTAGCCGTAATATCTATGATGACAGTGAGGAGCAGGGCTCATCAGTTATTGAAATTGAGCCTAACGGTAAAGCAGCAACTGAAATGATAGCGATTGCAGAAGAGCTAATGGCAATGAAACCGGACAATGCTCATGAGTTTATCTGATCTAAAGAAAAACAAGGATAGATCAAATTCAAAGGAAAATGTAAAAGAGCAGTTTACTATTGATGAATTTATTGCTGATGCAGATAATTATGCTAAAGGCTCACCGCAAATTGTGAGTAATGAAAATCATGGCAAAATGAACCTTAAGCAAGCAATTTATGACGCTAAACAGCTAATTGAGCAAAAAAAAACAGTAAACATGCAAGGAAAGCCATTTCGTCGGGCTACATTTACTTTAAGTGAAAATACTATTGAGCAGTTGCAACAGTTGTCTGAACAGGCTGATTTAGCCAAATCGCATATTCTTCGTATTTTGATTGATGAACTTTCAAATAAAGAACAAGAAGAACAAATAAAAAAATTATTTGAATCTGATGTTAGCTAAACTCACTTATGTGTTAATAGAATAAGCAATAATGACTTAAAAAACCGACAAAAAACAGCAATTAACTGAGTTTTTATTAAACATTTATTTTATAACCACTTGATTTTTATATATTTTGGTTTTTATGCTGCCTTTTTTATAGCTTTTTCCTTTTAGGACTAGTATTAATAATTCAGTTTCTCTATAATATGCCACCTTTTTCAGGATCCTGAGGCGACGGTCTTGGGGAATGCCCTTAGAAGAAACAAGCTCGAGCTATATTAATTTTGGAGTGACTCAAATGTCTAAAGTCTGCCAAGTAACAGGCAAGAAACCAGTCGTAGGGAACAACCGTTCTCACGCAAGAAACGCGACTCGTCGTCGTTTTTTACCAAACCTTCAATCTCACCGTTTTTGGGTAGAGAGTGAAAATCGTTTCGTTAAATTACGTTTAACTCCGAAAGGAATGCGTATTATCGATAAGAAAGGGATTGATGCAGTATTAACTGACATCCGTGCCCGTGGCGAAAAAGTTTAATAGCTTTTCTAGGAGAATATTATGCGTGATAAAATTCGTTTAGTTTCTAGTGCCGGTACAGGTCATTTTTATACTACTGATAAGAATAAAAAGACTATGCCAGAGAAAATGGAAATCAAAAAATTTGATCCAAAAGCTCGTAAGCACGTTATGTATAAAGAAGCTAAAATTAAGTAATTAATTTTTACTTTGTACACATAAAAAGCCCAGCTCTGCTGGGTTTTTTTATGTGTGATATTTGAGTATGATGTCAATGATCTTTAGGCGAGTAATATATGTATGATTAAACTTTCTAAAACCGCATGGAATAATGTCATTATATTTTCTGTAATGATTATAATTTTATTAATTAACAGCACAAATGAACGCTTATTTCCTGCCGATAGCAATGTTAATGATAAGTTGGTATTACCAGAGCATAGTGTTATTTTGACGTTAACCCTCATACTGCCCGAAAAATCCTCAGTGATGTTTGAGCGAGTGGGTAAAGCATGGAAAATGACTAGCCAAGGCGTTTTACTTGATTTAACAAATCAACAAATAGAGCAATTGATGTTTGCTTGGCAGCAAAGCGCTGGATTACCACAGGCGGCCGATATTATTATTGATGGTCAAGCAGGTATTGAAGTCAACATTAGCTTAGCAGGCATTGAACAAGAGCAAATGTTTATATTATATCCGCTAGTAGATCAGCTGCTGGTGTATAACTCGCAGAAAAAGCTATGGCTAGCATTACCTGCTGCTATGACTCATCAACTTGTACCTATCAATTGAGGATAATTAATGCCTGAGCTACCCGAAGTTGAAGTTTGTCGTTTGGGCATCAGTCCTCACGTTGTTAATAATACCGTGGCTCAAGTGATTGTGCGTAATGCTCAATTGCGTTGGCCTATTCCTGTCGATGTGCAAAAGCTTGTCGGTTTAACAGTACAAGAAGTTGAACGACGCGCTAAGTACTTATTGTTGCGCTTTGAGCTTGGCACATTGCTTTTACACTTGGGCATGTCAGGTACGCTTCGTGTTATTGATAAAGCAATTCCTGTTGCTAAGCATGATCATTTTGAATTAATTTTTAGTAATGGCACTGTATTGCGTTTAAATGATCCTAGACGCTTTGGCGCTGTGCTTTGGCTAAATAAACATGAAGATAAGCAGGGATTATTGAGTAAATTAGGGCCAGAGCCTTTAAGTGCTGATTTTTGTCATGATTACTTGTATGAAAAAGCAAAAAATAGGAAAGTCCCTATCAAAACTTTCTTAATGAATAATCATAATGTGGTTGGTGTGGGTAATATTTATGCCAATGAAGCTTTATTTCTTGCTGGTATTTTACCCACTACACAAGCAGGCACGCTGAGTAAAGAGCGTTATAATCGTTTAACTGCTACTATTAAGCAGGTGCTCAGTGCTGCAATTAAGCAAGGTGGCACAACACTAAAAGATTTTACTCAAGCTGACGGTCGACCAGGGTACTTTGCCCAATCACTCTTTGTTTATGGCCGAGCAGGGCAAGCCTGTTTAACATGCCAAGAAAAACTACTTGAAATTAGGCAATCAAACCGTAGCTCTGTTTATTGCCCTAACTGTCAGCAAGAATAATATGAATACGCTAAATTGTTAAGCTAACTGTTCAAGCGCTACTTTTACAGTAGGGTGGACAAATTGGCTGACATCACCTTTATGTAGGGCAACTTCTTTTACTAATGTAGACGAAATAAAAGAGTTGCCTTCTGCGGGCGTTAAAAATACGCTTTCTAAATCAGGCGACAAACGTCTGTTCATGTTGGCTAATTGGAATTCATATTCAAAATCTGATACTGCGCGTAATCCTCGTATTAGCACTTTTGCTTGGTGATATTTGGCAAAATCGACTAATAAGCCACTAAAACCAACGACGGTAACATTGTCTAAATGTTTGGTTATCTCTTTAATCATGTCAACACGTTGATCAAGCGTAAAACGGGGTTTCTTACTGGGGCTAGAAGCCACACCAATAATAACCTCTCCAAATAATAGGCTAGCACGGACAATTAAATCAGAGTGACCATTTGTGACAGGATCGAATGTGCCAGGGTAAATTGCTTTTATGCTCATATTTTAGGTTTCATTTATTGGTGAATGCCAGAGCATTGTAATGTCTTAGCTAAGTTTGTGACAAGTATTAACATCAAAAACACAATAAAATGAATATATATTCATAATAATTGAATGAAATTGTGTATTTAAGCTGATATTGAATAAATGTTAAAGTATTTACTCAAAAAAACTTTAAGTTTAGTGAATTTTGATAGTATGATAGAAGCCATAGTAGCAATTTTAACTATTTTACATTAAAAGAAAGAAGTAACTTTTATGAAAACCCGTGATAAAATAATTCAGGCGAGCATTGCATTATTTAATGAGCAAGGAGAGCGAAATGTCACCACAAATCATATCGCTGCACATTTAGGTATTAGCCCCGGTAATTTGTATTATCATTTTCGTAATAAAGAAGACATTATTTTGTCTATCTATGAAGAGTATGCGCGTAATTTGTTGTTGGATACTTTTCCTAAAGTGAGCAGTGATGTAAAACCTCTTGATGCAATCATTCTTTATATGGATGCAGTATTCCAAATGCTATTAAAATTTAGGTTCTTTTATAGCAATTTACCCGTTTTATTAGATAAAAACCCAAGTTTGCGTGAAAAATATGTTGAAGTGCAACATTCAATTGCTGAGCGTGTTAGTCAGTTATTAATTTCACTCAGAAATGCGAATATTATTAATTTTCAGGATGAGGAATTGCCTGATATGGTTAGTATTTTACGTATTATTAATACGTTTTGGGTCAGTTTCTACCAAACACAGAATATTGATAATGAAATTAATGATTCAGTTTTTTATCAGGGAGTATTAAAGATATTAGTTATTTTACGCCCTTATACAACAGAAGTAGCTATGCCTGAATTGTTAAAAGCGAGAGATATGTACCAACAACGTTGTCAAGATGCTCAAAAGGAGGCGTGTGTACACTAAACACGTTAGTGATTAATGGCTCAAATATGCTTCAAGTAACAATTGCCAATTTTCTTGCGTCCAATAGAATTTAGGTAATTGTTTTTCTTCTTTTAAAAATGATCGTTGCAGCCTCGCCATATTACTTTTTTGCCACAGGCTTTGGTTCGATGTTTTGATTTCGCCGCGATCGAAGTCGATTAAAAAAACATTCTCATCTACATCAATTAAAATATTGTGAGCATTTAAATCATGATGATAAATATTATGATCATGAAAACGCTTTATTGTCATGCCAATTTTTTTCCATAAGGTGTTTGATATAGTTTGTTTTGATAAGATAGCAACTAAATCTTGCGCGTTTTCAATACGACTACTCAATAAATCAGCTTGATAAAATAAACCGTGACGTCTAATGCGATAAGCAATAGGCTTAGGGACTGGTAAGGCTAACGTTTGCATGTGAGCTAATAAGGCGAACTCTTGCGCTGCTCTAGTATCTTTTTGTGAAGTGAACAGGTAGCTGTCGCGAATTAACTTGCCAATAAGACCACCACGGTAATAATGGCGTAATACCCAGTGTTTTGTTTGTTTATGTTTTTTATCCCTGTATTGTACAAACCATGTAGTACCTCTACCTTGAGCTGAGCCTGTGATGGCATTTTCTTTTCGCCAATATTCTTCAGATAACATGCTAACACTAAATTGTTCTATTTCATCGTGATCAAATAGGCAGTAATGTGGTCCCTTTTCTAATGTTTTAATTAACATAGTTTGATTCACTTTAGTAAGTCGTGTACTTGTGCTAGCGTTTTATCACTGGCACCTTGGTTATTGAGTACCACATTATGTGCTTGAGAACCAAGCTCAAATGCTGCGTTTTTATTTTCTAGTAAGTTGATAACCGTTTCAGCTAATGTATTGCTAATAGAATTACAGGCAATAGGTAACTGTATCACGCCATTGTTTTGTTTCAATTGCGTTAAAATTTCAGTGAAATTATGCATATCATGACCAACAATTATTGGCTTTTTAAATAAGGCTGGCTCTAAGGGGTTATGTCCACCAATATTGCTAAAACTTCCGCCCATTGTAATTATATCGGCTAAGGCATATGTGGGCATTAATTCACCTAAAGTGTCTAGCAACCAAATATCTTGCTCAGTTACCACGGTGTTTTCACTACGTTTGCCTAGAGAATAACCTTGGTTGATGCAGAGCTTTTCAACAGAACTAAAACGTTCAGGGTGTCTTGGCACAAGTACAAGTAATAAGTTAGGAAACACTTTCTTGATTAGTTTGAAAGCCGCTAATGTGATTTCTTCGTCACCAGGGTGTGTGCTAGCAACTAACCAAATGGCTCTTTTTTGGGGTAAGAATGCTGTTAATTTAGCTTGTTTTTCAAGAACTAAGTCATTAATACTAATATCAAATTTGAGGTTGCCTGACACGCTACATTTGTCAACGTCGGCACTTAATTGTAAAAAATTACACAAGTTATCATGACTTTGACATAATATTTTGTCGAAACAATTGATAGTCGGTGTAATTAATGCCTTTATTTTTTGATAATTTTTTAGCGATTTGGCAGATAATCGACCATTAATGAGCAATAATTTTATTTTTTTAGTGGCGCACTGATTAATAAGGTTAGGCCATAATTCGGTTTCCATAAAAATCATCAGTTGTGGTTGCAAGCGATTTAAAAACAATTGAGTGCAAGGCATTACATCTAAGGGTAAATAGGTGTGTTGAATACGCGTTCCAAATTGTTTGGTAACTTGTGCTGATCCTGTCGGGGTGAAGGTAGTGACCGTAATAGGTAAATGCGGATATGTCACTATTAGTTGTTCTACCAAAGGTGAGATAGCAATTACTTCACCAACACTGGCTGCATGCACAATAATACCTCCCTTATCAAGAGTATTAGGTGCTTTAGCGTTGGAGAGTATGCCTAAACGTTCATTGAAACGTTGACGGTACTGAGAACTATTGAGTGATCTAAATAACAAAGCCAGCAATAAAAAAGGCATTAGCAATAAAAATATTACTCGGTAAATGAGTAGTGCCAACATAAATTATTCTGCTTTAATTCTTCTGTGATAAGTTTATGGTAGATTATACCTAAGTTTGATTAAATACCTATGCATATGAACAGTGTAATTTCAAAATATATCAAAGCTTGCTTTCAGTAGTACAACTCACTAGCAATGATGAATTTACGCTATTTACTTGGAATGGCGAAAAACAGTCTAAAATGCAGGTTTTTAAAGGAACAGTTCATAATTATCAGCTCATTGATGAATTAAAAACAAAACATAGTAATAATAATTTTACAGTTATTTAATTTAACGCTAAATAGTATTCGGCTGTTGGCTTTTTTAAATTAAGGTATAAGCGTACAATTATTGCGTTATCGTTTAATCACCCACATTCTACTCATTCGTGCTGAGGCATTCACATGTCAAAAAATCATTCAATAAATTTTTATAATCATATTCAAGAACAAATTTCTCAAGTGAAAGCAGAGGGGTTATATAAGGCTGAACGCGTCATTACCACTGCACAACAAGCAAGAATAGCAGTAGACACAGGGGAGCAGGTAATTAACTTTTGTGCTAATAACTATTTAGGGTTAGCAAATCATCCTGACTTAATTGCTGCAGCTAAAAAAGGATTAGACGAACATGGATTTGGCATGGCATCGGTTCGTTTTATTTGTGGTACGCAAGATATTCACAAAACGCTAGAACAAGGTATTAGCGAGTTTTTAGGCATGGAAGATACTATTTTATATTCTTCTTGCTTTGATGCTAATGCAGGTTTGTTTGAAACCTTATTAGGGCCAGAAGACGCTATCATTAGCGATGCCCTTAATCACGCGTCGATTATTGATGGCGTTCGATTATGTAAAGCACAACGTTATCGTTATGCTAATAATGACATGGCTGCATTAGAGCAATGCTTAATTGAGGCAGATGCGGCTGGTGTGCGTTTTAAGTTGATTGCAACAGATGGCGTATTTTCAATGGATGGCGTTATTGCTAATTTAAAAGGGATTTGTGATTTAGCTGATAAATATAATGCTATGGTAATGGTTGATGATTCACATGCTGTTGGTTTTGTAGGTGAAAATGGCCGTGGTAGTCATGAATATTGTCAGGTAATGGGGCGAGTTGATATTTTAACTGGCACTTTAGGCAAGGCTATGGGTGGTGCTTCGGGCGGTTATACTTCAGCTAAAAAAGAGGTAATTGAATGGTTGCGCCAACGCTCGCGTCCTTATTTATTTTCAAATTCTCTTGCCCCAGCCATTGTTAATGCGTCATTGCAGGTTTTAACATTGTTAGCGCAAGGTGATGCGTTACGTAAAACATTGAAAGCAAACACGGCTTACTTTCGTGAAAATATGGAGGCTGCTGGTTTTACTTGTGCAGGGGCAGATCATGCTATTGTGCCTGTTATGTTAGGTGATGCGAAAGTGGCGAGTGACATGGCAAATAAACTGTTAGCTGAAGGAATTTATGTGATTGGTTTTTCATTTCCTGTAGTGCCCAAAGGGCAAGCGCGTATTCGTACACAAATTTCAGCTGCACATACACAAGCACAATTAGACCAAGCCATTGCTGCCTTTATTCGTATTGGCAAAGAAATGAATGTGATTAGTTAAGGCAAGAAAATATGATGAAATCATTATCAAAATTAAAACCAGCGCAAGGTATTTGGTTAACAGAAACAGACAAGCCTGAAATGGGACATAATGATCTGTTAATTAAAATTAAAAAAACTGCTATTTGCGGTACTGACATTCATATTTACAATTGGGATGAATGGGCGCAAACCACAATACCTGTCCCTATGGTTGTTGGACATGAATATGCAGGTGAAGTGGTTGGTATTGGCCAAGAAGTCAGAGGTTTCGCGTTAGGCGATCGTGTTTCTGGTGAAGGCCATATCACGTGTGGTCATTGTCGTAATTGTCGGGGTGGCCGAACCCATTTATGTCGTAATACTGTAGGTGTGGGCGTTAATAGAGCTGGTTCGTTTGCAGAGTACCTTGTTATTCCAGCTTATAATGCTTTTAAATTACCAGATGAAATTTCTGATGATTTAGCCGCTGTGTTTGATCCATTCGGTAATGCCGTACACACAGCATTGTCATTTGATTTAGTGGGTGAAGATGTATTAATTACAGGAGCAGGTCCTATAGGTATTATGGCTGCCGCCGTTGCAAAACATGTGGGTGCTCGCCATGTAGTGATCACCGATATTAATGAGTACCGTCTTAACTTAGCTAAAAAAATGGGTGTAACACGCGCTGTTGATGTTTCAAACGAAAGTTTAGTTGATGTGATGAACGACTTAGGTATGACCGAAGGATTTGATGTTGGTATGGAAATGTCAGGTGTACCAATGGCTTTCACTAGTATGTTAGACAACATGAACAATGGTGGTAAAATCGCAATGCTTGGTATTCCAGGTAAAGAAATGGCCATTGACTGGAGCCAAATAATTTTTAAGGGCTTAACCATAAAAGGTATTTATGGTCGTGAAATGTTTGAAACTTGGTATAAAATGGTTAGTCTTATACAATCAGGTTTAGATTTATCACCTATTATTACCCATCATTATGCTATTGATGACTTTCAGCAAGGGTTTGATATGATGCGTTCAGGACAATCAGGTAAAGTTATTTTAAATTGGGAGAAATAGTGTCAGATAACCAAGAAACATTTAAGCACATGCAAGTTGATGATTTGCACAATGTGCTTAATGACAATACGCACGTGGTGGTAGATATTCGTGATGAAACATCATTTGCTAACGGCCGTATTATTGATGCCTTGCATTTAACGAATGAAAATTTAGCTGACTTTTTGCGAGAAGCGGATCCTGACGTACCCGTAGTTGTGTGTTGTTATCACGGACATTCTAGTCAACAAGCGGCACAATTTTTAGTTAGCCAAGATTTTACTCAAGTCTATTCGCTTGATGGCGGCTTTACTCAATGGCAATTACAATACCCTGACCAAGTGTCACGTTAAGAGTTAAGTCGTCATGTTTGAACCTAAACACTCGCTGCCTTTAGTGCAGTTAGAGCATCACAACATTGCGTTACTTCTTGTAAATTATTTGCTCACACTTGGTATTGAGGCTTACGTTGTTACTGAGCCAGTAGATAAGAATATAGCTCAGAGTAAACAGGGACACACAGTTTATTGTCAGGAAGATAAAATAGATGAAGCCAAAACTGAATTTGAACACTTTATTAAAAACCCATTTGATGAAAAGTATCAGCAAGCAGCTTGGCAACATGGTGAAACGGTTACGCTCAGTAATCAAGACTCTGCGCTATTAACAAGCTTTAAAGATAACTTTCTTGCTCATGCAGGCATTATCACTTTATTGGTGTTTGCTTTTTGTTGGTTGGTGTTTATTGGTAGTAATTTAGGTTGGGCTCGTTCATTATTTACTTTATTACAGTTTTATCCTTCTTTATCTTTAGATATTTTGATCACTGAACCTTGGCGTCTTCTTAGTCCAGCTTTTTTACATTTTTCTTTATTACATATTGTTTTTAATACTATGTGGTGGTGGCAACTTGGAGGCAGCATTGAAAAAACATTAGGTAAAGGGGCGCTCCTTAACTTATTATTAATTTCTGCTATTGCTTCAAACTTGGGACAGTTTTTTGTTTCTGGGGCTAATTTTGGTGGTTTGTCTGGTGTTGTTTATGCTTTAGTGGGTTTTGTATGGTGGTATGGTTATTTAGCGCCTGAAAAAGGCTTGTTTTTGTCTAAACCTATTATTGTTTTTCTCTTATTTTGGTTAGTGCTCGGTTTTGCTGATCTATTACCTGTAAACGTTGCTAATACAGCCCACTTATTAGGATTGATTTCAGGGTGTCTGTTGGCACTATCTAGTGTAAAAAGTGCTAAAAAGTAGTATGAAATCATTATAAAACTGTTAAAATAGCTTGTTTAATAATTAAACTCACTTCACTTAAAATGGAAATTAACTCATGAAAAAGCTGCTCAGCTTAACAACAGTACTTTTAACCTCTCCTCTTTTATTTACATCTGCGTTTGCTAATGAGCAACCTTTAGCAGAAGATCTTGTTGGTAAATTTTACGGTGGCGCGCATTTACTTCGTATCGATACGGATAGCGACCGTAAACCTTCTGAGCCTTTGAGAGCGTCAGATCCTTACGCAACGTCAGATCATGGTAGTGGCTTTGGTGGTGAAATAGGGTACCGTTTTAATGAATCTACTGAATTTAGATTCTCTGCAAGCCAAATTAACTTAGATAAGCATTATAGCTCTTTTGATAAGCCTTATGTTGCTGGCATCGATGCCTTATATTTTCCAACACAACAAAACTTTTACGTGTTAGGTGGACTTGGTTATTTAGATATTGGTCAAGAACCTTCTGTAGGTGCTGGTGCTGGTTATCGTCATTACCTCAATGAACGTACAGCTATTTATTTTGAAGGAAAAGGTCACTTTCAATTTTCTGGTGACTACAAAGATACGGCTCTTCGTTTAGGTTTTATATACTTTTTTGGTGATGAATCAAATTCTTATCCAGTTAAAAAAGAACGCTCAGTACTTGATAAAGCAGCAGCCGTAGGCGCTTCTCTTGTTGCAGCTGTTACTTCTTCAGGTAATGATGCGGATAATGATGGTGTTTCAGATAAAAATGATCAGTGTGCGAATACGCCAGTAACAGATAAGGTAGATGAAAAAGGCTGTACTATCTTTAGTGAAGAAATAGACAGAGTAGAGCTTATTGTTAACTTTGATAACAATAAAGCTATTGTAAAAGCGCAATATTTATCAGAAATTCAAAAAATGGCTAATGTGCTAAAAAATTACCCTGAACTATCACTAGTTATTGAAGGCCATACGTCAAAAGTGGGTAGTGCTGCTTATAACCAAAAAATATCGCAACAACGTGCTGAAGCGGTTGTTGATGTACTGGTTAACCGATTCAATGTCAGCAGCGATCGATTAACTGCAGTAGGTCATGGCGAAGAGCGTTTAATTGATTTAGGTGATACGAGCGCAGCTCATGCAAAAAATCGACGTATAGAAGCAAAAGTTGAATTAAGTAAAAAAGTACCTGTTAGCAGATAAAGTTAGTTTATTTTAATTAATGCTAAAAATGTATAAAGCCAAAGAACTATCTTTGGCTTTATTGTTTCTGTACTTGTATGGTTAGTTATCTAACCATTGAGTGAATAAAAGTTTTTTGATCAAAGGTTGTCCCGTTTCTTTGACCAATAAGGCTTTAACTTCTTCCTCACATTTTAATTGTATTTCAGCACGACCTTTAAGTGATTTAACCGTTTCTTCAGGTTGCCTGCCAATAATATCAATAATAGCATCGCGCAATAGCGGTGAATGATGTTCGACTATTTCAATATTATTTCTGGGCACCATTAATTCAACAGTTAAACGTACATAACCCATTTTTTTCTTGACAGTAATATAATTCGTAACTATATCAGGCTCAAAACCAAAGTATGCGAAATCTGCGGCTCTAGTAGTAAGTGGTATTGATAAAAAAGTTACAATTAATAAATATTTAAACATAAGGTTACTTCTTCAATGAAAGCAATAGTCAGACATATTACTTATCATAACCTGAAATAGAATATTTTCCTGAAAAAAATTACTTTTTTTAGTGTTTTGCTCACTGGGTAAAATGAGTTCCT
The DNA here is from genome assembly GCF_053543955.1 of Colwellia sp. E150_009. NCBI lineage: Bacteria > Pseudomonadati > Pseudomonadota > Gammaproteobacteria > Alteromonadales > Colwelliaceae > Colwellia > Colwellia sp. E150_009. The sequence goes on along the minus strand of NZ_JBHFOM010000018.1, from coordinate 16,845 downwards.
TTAAAAACAATGTTATTATCACTCTGGTTTTAATTTGGCTTTTAGTTTATGAATTTACAATCATTGTTTCCCGTTACTTTGTCTACCCATTGGCATAATGCTAAAGAATTTTATTTACACGATAATTTAAAGCGTTGGCTGCTTGATCCCAATTCACTGACTGCGCGTTTAAAATCTCATTGTCATCAGTTTAGAGTTGAATTACTTGGTCAGCGCGTTGAAGTTTGTCAAGAAAGTGAAGCCGTTGCACTTATTTCTCATGGAGAAAAAGTATTGGTTCGCGAAGTGTTACTTTATTGTGATGATAAGCCGCAGGTTTTTGCGAGAAGCTTATTACCTTTATCAAGCTTAACGGGAACAGAACGCGCATTGGCTAGTTTAGGTACTCAGTCGTTAGGACAAGTGCTTTTTAATAATCCTTCTCTGGAAAGGCAGGCAATTGAAGTGGCTGAATTTGATGCTACAAGCACCGTTGTAAAAATGGCTAAAAAATTAACGCTTTTTGATGAATCAAATGCTTCAGAAGAGTCCCTTTGGGGGCGGCGTTCGATATTTGTCTTAGAAGGCAAACCATTAATGGTGGCAGAAGTTTTTTTACCAGGCGCTATTGCATACAAAATATCAGAAAGGTCAGGGGCTAGGCATGCATAATAAATTAATGCAAAAATGGCAGGCAATTAAGCTAATTACCCGTATGGATAAGCCTATTGGTACTTATTTATTGTTATGGCCAACCTATTGGGCATTATGGATTGCCAGTGATGGCTGGCCTAATTTTTATTTACTTATTGTATTTAGTCTTGGTGTTTTTGTCATGCGTAGTGCAGGTTGTGTGATTAATGATATAGCTGATATGCATGTTGATGGAAAAGTAGAACGCACAAAAAACAGACCGTTAGTTTCGGGTTTAATGAGTAAAGATGAAGCCCTTAGCCTGTTTGGATTGTTGATTGGTATTGCTTTAGGGTTGGTTTTAACATTAAGCTGGCTAACTATTTATTGGTCTGTGGTTGCATTACTGCTAGCTGCGTCATATCCCTTTATGAAGCGTTATACTCAATTACCTCAAGTAGTACTTGGCGCAGCATTTAGTTGGGGAATTGTTATGGCATTTTCAGAAGCTCAGGGTGAAATTCCAGTGATCGCTTGGTTAATATTTTTGGCAAATGTGTTATGGACAATTGCTTACGATACTATGTATGCTATGGTTGACAGAGATGATGATATTAAAATTGGTGTAAAATCAACGGCTATTTTATTTGGAGACCACGATAAACGAATTATTGGTTTTATACAATTATTGGTACTGGGTATATTGTTTACTGTGGGTGACATATTAGCTTTTGGCTGGCCTTATCAATTAAGTTTGGTTATCTCAGCAGGTTTATTTAGTTATCAACAGATATTAATTAGTAATCGAGAACGAGATAAATGTTTTCAAGCTTTTTTACACAATCATTGGGTAGGGATGGTCGTTTTTATTGGTATATTTATTGAGTATTTATAATTGAATTGCTTTATTACGTTTAACAATATGGGCAAATTAGCTATCAATTAAACCATGGTTAACTGCATATCGAATTAAATCAGCTAAACTTTCTATTTGTAATTTAGTTTTTATATTTCGCCGATGAGCTTCAACTGTACGAAAACTTATCCCTAGCATTTTTGCCACTGCTTTGTTAGATAATCCCTGAGCAATATAAGCTAATATTACTTGTTCTCGGGTGGTTAACTTTGCTTTTTCCTCTTCTTCTTCCTGTGGGTTATCAGCTAATGCAGTCGCAATTGATGGACTAAAATATATTTTCCCTGATGCGACAGCTTTGATAGCCGCATACACTTCAGCGGACCCCGTATCTTTTAAAATATAACCTGAAGCACCTGCTTGCATGGCACTGTTAACAAACTCTAAACTGTCATGCATACTGAAAATAAGTACTTTTGTACTCGTCAACTGCTCAGTAATAATTTCAGTCGCATCAATACCATTCATATCTGGCATGCTTATATCCATTAGAATAACGTCAGGTTTTAGCTCAAGTGCTTGAGACAGGGCACTTTTACCATCTTGTGTTGTACCAATAATATTGATGTCAGGATAATACGATAAACAAGCCGTTAAACCATCTTGAACCATGGGATGATCATCAACAAGCAACACGGATGTTGCTGCTGAATTAGTTACTGAAATTGGCATACTGTTTCCTTTTACTTTTCTACAGGGTCAGGTTGTTTATAATATCAGTTTCTAAGGTAGTACTCGCTTATTACTATTTGTTTGAGCGTTGCTATTGAAATAGTAAGCAAATACATGGGTAGGAATATTCGCACTAATGCTGGTGCCTTTCTTTGAGGTACACACTTTAAGCTGTCCGCAGTGATATTCAATACGTTCGGTTAAGTTACGTAAACCTATACCAAAAGATTCAAGAGGCGCCCCTGCTTTGTTTTTATTCTTGTCGTTAAAACCAATACCATTGTCTGTTATGGTTAAGGTAAGCCATTTATTTTCAATTGCCAAGTCAATAGTAATATGTGTTGCTTTGGCATGCTTCTCAATATTAATTAATGACTCTTGTACAACGCGATAAAGGCTAATATTAATATTATCGGGCAACAGTTTTCTGAGTTTAGGCTTGGTAAAGCTAATTTCAATTTGCGTTTGTTTAGAAAATTCTTTAGCCAGAGCTGCAATGGCTGCTGATAATCCTAATTCATCAAGTATTCTAGGGTGTAAATTATGAGATATTCGTCGTACTTCTTGTATGGCAATACTTAGATTTTTTTCTGCCTCGGCTAAGGGTTTAGGTTTTTCTTGTTTAGTGTGCTTTAAAAATATTGTGGTTGCTTCAATAGAATATTGTATAGAAACAAGTATTTGTACTATACCGTCGTGTAATTCACGGGAAATGTGTCGGTGTTGATCTTCTTGCAGGTTGACAATTTTTTGTCCTAATTCATTAATTTTTTTATCGGCTTTCTTCTTATTACTTAGATTGATCACCAAACCTAACAAAAAAATAATGAATATTGAACTGAGAGAGATAATTAGAATAATTTGTTTGGTTTTATTAATATACTGATCAATTTTCTGCTGGAGTGAAGCCAATTGTTGATTAACATCGTCAAGATAAACCCCTGTCCCTAACATCCATTGCCATTCTTCTAAGTAAGTTGAATAACTCATTTTATTTGATGTGCTTTGGCTGGAAGGTTTACTCCATTGGTATTGAAGAAAACCACCGCCAGCCTTTGCGTTACTAATTAACAGTTGAACAATTTTTGTTCCGTTATCATCTTCTAAATCCCACCAACTTTTTCCAATTCTATAGGATTCTTTTGGGTGTGCGATGTTGATTCCCTGATCGTCATATGCAAAAAAGTAACCGTCATCACCGTTGTATAATAATTGGTTTAGTAAATTTTGAATGGCTGCTTGCTGGGTAGTTTTTTCATTTTTGTCAGCAGGGTGAATGTGTTTAATTGCAGCCTGCGCGAGAGAAGTATAATTCTGTAATTCTTGTTTTTTCTGGTTCATTAAAAACGTTTTTAATGTCTGTAAATTATAATTTGACAGTGCGCGATATTCACTACTAATAAAAAAAAAGATGACAATAGACGTTAATATCACTTGGATAACCGTAATATAAAAGAGGCGTAAGGGTAAAATCATTCAATTAGTCACCATAAAAAAAGCATTATTTATCATTACAAATTTAGCTATAAATCACTAGTAGCAGAGCGATTTATTATAACTACGACTTTAGTCTTACGTGTTTGCACGGATAGCTATACATTGATATTTATACTATTGTGGTTAGATGCTACTAAGCATGAGTAGGATAATATGAAACAGTTAAAAAATAATAAATAACTAAATTACAATAAGTTAAAGGAAAATACAGATGAAAAAATCAATTTTTATAAAGGCGGCACTTATTGTGTCGCTTGGGCTATCTTCACTAGGCTTGTCTAGTGTAGCGATGGCTGAAGATGGTAAAAAATATCGTTGGAAACTGGCTGAAACTTGGGGGCCAAACTTTCCCGTATTTGGTGATACCACAAAAAATATGGTGAAAATGGTTAAAGAAATGTCAAACGGTCGTTTAGACATTCGTATTGATTCATCAAATAAACACAAATCTGCTTTGGGTATTTTTGACTTTGTTAAAAGTGGTCAGTATCAAATGGGTCACTCTGCTTCTTATTATTGGAAAGGTAAAAACTTCAATACTATGTTTTTTACCACGGTTCCTTTCGGTATGCTTGCTTCGGAGCAATATGCTTGGTTCTACTACGGTGGCGGCATGGAGTTAATGAAACAAGTCTATGATCAATATGGCATATTATCATTTCCTGGTGGTAATACTGGTAACCAAATGGGCGGGTGGTTCAAAAAAGAAATCAATAGTGTTGAAGATCTTCAAGGTTTAAAAATGCGAATTCCAGGTTTTGCGGGTGAAGTTTTAGCAAGATTAGGGGCAAAACCAACAAATATACCCTCTGGTGAGTTATACACTGCATTAGAGCGTAATACTATTGATGCCTTAGAATGGGTAGGCCCTTCATTAGATTTACGTATGGGTTTCCATAAAATAGCGCCTTATTACTACACGGGCTGGCATGAGCCTGGCACTGAATTACAATTTATGGTTAATGAAAAAGCGTTCAATTCTTTGCCTAAAGATTTACAACAAATTTTAACCGTTGCCATGAAAGCAGCAGCGTATGATATGTATGCTCAATCTATGCATGAAAGTGGTGAAAATTTAGCAACGCTACAAAAAGATTATCCTAACGTTAAAATGCGTTCTTTTCCAAAACCTCTAATGAATAAAATAAAACAAACTAATGATGAGTTATTAGCTGAGTTTGCTGCTAAAGATCCAATGACAGAGAAAATTTTAAAATCATTAAATGATTATAAAGATAAAGTTCGTGCATGGACAAACTTGTCTGACAGAGCTTATCTTGATAACTTTGATGCAAAGTAGTTAATCACTTAAGTTAGTTAAGGGTTTGATTTAAAAATCAAATTAAACTCTTAAGTTTTTTTGCTAAGTAACCTAGGCGCGGTTTTTAACCGCGCCTTTTTTAGAAAATATGAGTTAAACATGAATGCTAGCCTGAAGTTAATTACAAAAATTATTGATGCATTAGGGAATCTCTGTAGCTTTTTAATGCTACTGATGATTGCCAATGTTTTTTATGACGTTATCATGCGTTACTTTTTTAATGACGTAAACATAGGTATGCAGGAGCTAGAGTGGCATTTGTTTGCAGCGATGTTTATGTTTGGTATTGCCTATACATTAAAAGAAGATGCACACGTACGAGTAGATATTTTTTACGATGTTATGTCACCTAAAAAAAAGGCAATAATTAATATTATTGGTTCGGTATTTTTTGCTTTACCCATTACCTTATTAATACTTTATTATGGTTATAGCTATGCGTTAGACGCATATAATCTTGGCGAAGGCAGTGGCGATCCTGGTGGTTTACCACACCGCTGGATTGTACGTGCTGTTATTCCTCTTTCATCTTTTTTCTTAGTTCTATCTATTTTTCATGTGTTGTTGAGTAATATTCAAGTACTGCGAGGCCAGCAAGTCGTAGAAAAATCTCATCAGGGAGAATTGTAATGACTGGTTTAGTACTTTTTGCTATCGCCTTAGTGTGTTTATTTTTCGGTTACTCCGTTGCGTTCACGTTTGCTGGTGTATCACTCATTGTTGGGGTTGCTGTTCTCGGTGTCGATTTATTTGAGTTTATGCCATATCGCATTATGGCGATTATGGAAAATACTATTTTAATGGCTGTGCCCATGTTTATTTTTATGGGTATTGTGCTGCAAAAAACAGGCTTAGCTGAGCGGTTATTAGAGTCGTCAGCCAAGCTCTTTGGTGGCATTGCTGGTGGTGTTGCCGTATCTACAATTATTGTTGGTGCCTTGTTAGCTGCATCAACAGGTGTTGTTGGTGCAAGTGTTGTTGCCATGGGGGTTATTTCTTTACCTGTCATGTTAAAGAATAATTATCACCAACCAACGGCTGCAGGTGTTATTTGTGCCTCGGGTACGTTAGGGCAAATTATTCCTCCCTCTATCATCTTGATTATTTTAGGTGATGTGATGGGCGTTCCTGTTGGGGACTTGTTCCGAGCTGCGGTAATACCAGGTATGATGTTAGTGGGTTTCTATACCTTATACATTTTAATTTTAGGCAAAGTTAAACCTGAATTTATGCCACCCATTGAGGTAACTGAGAATAAGCGTGAATTATTACTGCAGGCATTAAAAGATGTTGTGCCACCACTAGTGCTTATTCTTATTGTACTGGGTTCAATATTCGCAGGTATAGCAACGCCAACTGAATCATCAGCTATTGGTGCAGTAGGTGCGATCATACTTTCAATATTTTATGGTAGCTTTTCTTTTCCTAGAATGCATGAAGTTTCAAAAGAAACAGTAAAAGTAACGTCAATGGTTTTTGCTGTATTAATTGGCGCAACTGCTTTTGCCATGGTATTTAGTTACTCGGGTAGCGAATACCTGATTGAAGACTTTTTTATGGATTTACCTGGCGGAAAATGGACATTTATCGCGTTAGCAATGTTGGCCATATTAGTGTTGGGTTTCTTTATTGATTTTATTGAAATAGCTTTCTTAGTGGTACCTATTTTATTACCTGTAGCTATTGCTTTAGATATTAACTTGGTATGGTTTGCCATTTTAATTTCAATGAATTTACAAACCTCCTTCTTAACACCGCCTTTCGGATTTAGTTTATTCTACTTAAAAGGGGTTGCGCCTAAATGGATGAAAACAACCACGATTTATAAAGGAGTTATACCATTTATCGCCATGCAAATATTAGTATTACTGTTGGTGGTACTGTTCCCTGAATATCTGATTATTGCTTGATTTTGGCAAGGTTAATTTAGCAAGGTATATACTAAATTAACCTTATTTTTGTGCGAAGGGATTATGAATTGTTTTGGTGATCATCTGGTAGATATTTATAACCAGTAATCATGGCTGAAACCAAAGCGGTCTTTTCCCTTCTTTCTGCAATAAATACACCTAAAATATGCAATGGAATCAGAATAATAAGCCCATAAAAAGCATAAACATGTGCAGTAATAAAAGGCTTTCTGATATCACGCATTGCTTTGTAAGCAGCTTCATCTACATTCACCTTTGAATAAGGCTTAATTGCATCAATATCTTGCTTATCAACGGCGATACTTTGAGCAAAGTATTTTCCAAAAGGTGGGTAATATATGTCTGTACCCGCAATAACTAATCCAGAAATCGCTTGTGTTAACATTAAAAAGAATAAAGCAAAAACCATTAATTTACCGGCCGGATTATGGCCTTTATAGGTTGATTGTTTATGCTGCTTGAAATCAACCAACTCCTGTTGGAAACCTTTACTAAAGGGTAAAATCTTTTTCCAACGCTCGTGGTCTTTACCAGTAAAACCAATGATAAATCGAATGAATAAGTTTACAGCAAAGACATACCCGATAATTACATGGATTGTTTTTAATAAAATTTTACCGTCAGTGCTAACACCAAATAATTTAGCATTTAAAATAATCATTCCCACGAAAATGAGTAGCGTGATAGCAATGACATTAAGCCAGTGAAACACTCTTATTTTACTACTCCACACAAAAACTTGCTCGCGTTTACTGGCCATATTAAGCCCCTTTTTTGTTATTTAAAATTGAAATAGAACAACGCTTTAAAAATAATACCAATTTGATTAAATTTCTTCCCAACTCAGAGCTTCATTAGCGAGCTTAGAACAAGGAAAATTGATTAAACATAGTTACTCTATATTTCTTCAATTTTGTGATGTTATCAGTTTGCTAATGAGCTCCCAAAGGGCGAGTTTAAAAGGCTCATATGCGGCGTTATTGATTTTGACAAGGGAATGATCATTCTCTTCAATCAATGCCTTGCCTCTAAGCCTTTTAATTCTCGCTGAGTGGGCAAGAACTTAATCAACTTGGTATAACATAGCGTATAATGCTAGTGTAGCTGTTTATTTGATTTACATCATTAGACATACGCTAGGTTTTATTGTTTTTAATTTATTTATATCTTTATATCAGGGTACACTTGTACCATGAATAGGTAACTTTTTGATAATAGAGCGAGAACTGCTAATATTTCAAAATTAAAACAAGCATTATTGATCTCAGATGATAATTTGAGACATATTTCGGATGAAATGAAGAATGCACGCAATGAATACAGCACGGTAATTAAAAATCAATTCAAACAATGGTCGTTAACACCTAGCGATTCTATATTTCTTCAATTTTGTGATGTTATCAGTTTGCTAATGAGCTCCCAAAGGGCGAGTACCTAATAAAAAGTAAAGGCTTAAGTTTTAGAGAAATTAGCAGTGTCAGAATACAAAAGAAAAAACTGTGCGACAACAAGGCTCTATTATTTATAGTAAAGCGAATGTTGAAGGCCGTTATGAGTTTGCCGCATGGTTTTTAGCTGATTCTATGTAGCTGTTTTAGATTGTAACAGCTACATAAAAATGCAACGCTTATTGATTGATTTCTATAACCACACGACCACGTACTTTACCAGCGATCAAATCATTGGCAACGGTAACAACGTCACTTAAGCTGATATTAGTAGAAATATCTTCTAATACTTGAGGGTCAAGAGTTAGGGCTAGACGTTTCCATGCTTCTATTCTGTCTTCTAGCGGGCGCATTACACTGTCGATACCTGCTAACGTTACACCACGCAAAATAAACGGTGCTACTGTGGCAGGTAAATCCATGCCTTGAGCTAAACCACACGCAGCAACAACGCCTCCGTATTGAGTGCCAGCACAAACATTGGCTAATGTATGGCTACCAGCTGAATCTATTGCACCCGCCCAACGTTCTTTACCTAAGGGCCTACCTGGCTCTGATAGCGTATTACGATCAATTATTTCTGCAGCACCTAGTTTTTTTAGATAATCAGATTCTTCAAGCCTACCAGTAGAGGCCACAACCTTGTATCCTAATTTTGCTAAGATAGCGATTGAAAAGCTGCCTACGCCACCGTTAGCGCCAGTAACTAAAATGTCACCTTTATCAGGTGTAATACCATTTTTTTCAAGCGCCATGACACATAGCATTGCGGTATAACCTGCGGTGCCAATAGCCATGGCTTGACGTGGTGAAAAAGCTTTAGGTAAGGGGATTAACCATTCACTTTTTAAGCGCGCTTTTTGAGCCAAGCCACCACAGTGAGTTTCACCTACACCAAAACCATTAAGTAAAACGGTATCACCTACATTGAATCTGTCACTATCGCTGTGCTCAACTGTACCCACAAGATCGATACCAGGTATCATAGGGAAAGATCGCACCACAGGCCCTTTGCCTGTAATGGCTAATGCATCTTTATAATTAAGGGTGCTATGAGAAACATTAACGGTAACATCACCTTCTGGTAATATGCTTTCATCAATGCCTTTAACGGTTGATCGATAACCTTGGTCATCTTTTTCGATTAATATACCTTGGAACATAGTACTCTCCTTATTTAGACTGATCGTCTATAAATGGTGAAAAAAATTTATTTAGGTAATGTCGTTACAAAGTAAGTAAAGAAATTATCTAAAGGTTTGTTGTTTTGTTGTAATTTTGCACGACTTACTGCACCTTCCCAGCCAATCCAAAAAAATTCAGCTAATAAATTGCAATCGGCAGTGTTTGACACTTCATTCTGTTTTTGGGCTTCTATAAGGCATTTAGCTATGCGGTGCTGCCAGTTATTAAATATATCAATTAATTGTTGTCTAAAGCTTATGGGTAATAGATCCACTTCTTGACCAAGGTTTCCTACTAAACAACCACGTTTGAATTGATGGCGAGCCATACCCATTTTAGCGCCTTCCACAAAATTATATAAGCGGGTTAGTGGCGAATAGGATTCATCTAATAAATAAACATCTAATTTACGAGCAAAGTAATTGGCGTAACTGTCAATAACTGCCTGACCAAAGGCTTCTTTACTCGCAAAGTAATGATAAAAAGAGCCCTTTGGTACATTAACCTTTTTCAAAATTTGGTCAATACCTGACGAAGCAAAGCCACATTCAGTAAGTTGTTCAAGACCACTGCGAATTAATTCAGCTTTAGTATCGTGATTTTCACGTATTACTTTTGGTGGTCTACCACGACGTGGTTTTGATATAGGTAAATTCATTTTTATATAATAGACCGATCGTCTAATTAAATGCAAGCTATTTTTAAAGTACTAGTTTATTGAGTGTTAAGAGGTTGATGTATTATTGGCTGGTTAGTTTTGGGTGTGAGCTTAATCTATTGACTTTTCAATTGAATAGCGCTCCAATGTCATTAACAAGTGTCTAGGTTCATCGTGTTGAAATACACCACGATAGATGTACTAACAACTGATTAAAATTTGCTAGCGCCAAGGAATAATATGCCAAATTCATGGTTACAATTAACGCAGTTTTTATACGAATGGTTCGCCTTTTTGTTTATTTGGCTAATAGCGCTTGTCGTTATGATAATAGTGGTGATGTATGTTATTGATAAATACCAAACTAAACATGCAATTAGACGGAACTACCCTGTTGTAGGACGATTTAGGTATTTTTTTGAACACTTAGGTGGTTTTTTTAGGCAATATTTTTTTTCAATGGACAGAGAAGAATTACCTTTTAATCGCGCTCAACGTACTTGGATATACAAAGCAGCCAAAAATATTAATAGCACCATTGCTTTTGGATCAACTAGAGACATAAAAAAACTCGGTAATATTTCCTTTGTTAATTGCCCATATCCTAGTTTAGGTAAAAATGTTGAGCTTCCTAAATCAATCACTGTGGGTAGCCAATGTAAATCGCCTTGGACCACCTCTGCCTTTTTTGGTATTTCAGGTATGAGTTATGGCGCAATCTCTAAACCTGCCGTGCAAGCACTTTCATATGGCGCCGCAAAGGCTGGAATATGGCTAAATACAGGGGAAGGCGGATTATCGCCTTATCACTTGCAAGGTAATGCCGATATTATTTTTCAAATAGGCACGGCCAATTATGGTGTTAGAGACAGCGACGGTAATTTAGATAATGAAAAATTGTTAAAAATTGCTAGTTATGAGCAAGTAAAATTATTTGAATTAAAACTGTCTCAAGGCGCGAAACCTGGTAAAGGAGGGATTTTACCTGGCAGTAAAGTGAGCAAAGAGATTGCTGAAATACGAGGGATACCAGAAGGGCATGATTCTATTAGTCCGAATCGACGGGTCGATGTTTATGACAATGCGTCCTTATTAGAAAAAATTCACCATATTCGTCAGGTTACGGGTAAGCCAGTTGGTTTTAAAGCTGTCTTTGGTTCACCTGATTGGATAGAAGAACTGTGTTTTTTAATCAAGAGTAAAGGGAATGAGTTTGCGCCTGACTTTATCACAATAGACAGTTGTGATGGTGGTTCTGGTGCAGCACCGATGACATTAATGGATGATGTTGGCATGAGTATTAAAGAATCATTACCTATATTAGTTAACACATTAATTAAACATGGATTAAAAGAGAATATAAAGGTTTTTGCTTCTGGCAAATTAGTTAACCCAGCAGATGTCGCTTGGGCGCTTTGTGTTGGTGCTGATTTTTGTAATTCAGCGAGAGGTTTTATGTTCTCGTTAGGTTGTATTCAAGCATTACAATGCCATCAAAACACCTGCCCTACAGGGGTTACAACACATAATAAAAAACTACAAAGAGGTCTTGTCGCAAAAGATAAGTCGGAACGCGTTGCGCATTATGCCAAAAATATGATGCATGCTGTTGGCATGATAGCTCACTCTTGTGGGGTAAATGACCCAAGAGAATTAAATAGAAATCATGCCAGAATTGTTATTGAAAATGGTAAAACAATTTCAATTAAAGATTATTGATCAGGCAGTTGTTCGTCTAAGGTTTTCAAAGAACGGAGGAATAGCCCCAATCCTCCCATGGCTAACACCAAAATAACGATTAAATCAAACGAGGTCATGGACCTAAATGAAAAACGAATTGAAGAAATCACACCAAAAATTAGCGCGGTAATAGAGCCAATTGATAATAGCCAGCCTATAATGCTTTTGCCGTTATAAAAAATCAGACCAATACCAAACATAAAAGGTATTATTACCATACCGCTGGTTATATTATACTGGCCACCCATCGTCGAAAACCCGTATAGGCGCATGCCCATACCAAAGCTTGAACTAACATGAATGGCATTGAGTAACATATAAAATCCACCACACATCATGATCAGGCCAATAAAAAATTGACCTAAACCGCCCGAGGTTCCACCTGCTCCTTTCATATTGATTGAGTCCTTAAATATAGTTGAAAAGCGCTGTTATTTGAAACTATCATATAATTATTAGTTTATAAATGTCACTAGTAAACGCTATGAAATTATAGTGCTCAATAAAATATAATTTACGAACTAAGTGCTTACTTTTGTTTATATTATGCTTTTTTGACAAGGTGAGGCTTGATAAAATAAAACTTAGGGTTTTATTTTTTTTGAGAGTATGGGATATTAATCTTAATGGTGCATACATCATTGATAATTTAAATTAGGAGATTTCATGAAAAAATTAATTGGTTTAGCTTTATCTATTGTTGTTCTTACCGCTTGTGCGCCTAAAATAGGCAGCGAAGAGTGGTGTGCGGCGATGAAAGAAAAAGACAAAGGCGAATGGACAGCAACAGAAGCTAAAGATTTTACTAAACACTGTATCTTTTAAAGAAAACGACAAAGTGCTTAACAAATTTTAAATTAGCAGGGAACAGAGTATTTAAAATTCTGCTCCTGCTTATTTTTTTAGTTTTTTTCATGCACCTCAATACTATACAAATCATGACGTCTATCACGCATGGTATGTACCGCACCATGATTGTGTAATTGTTTAAGTAAATCAATATTCACATCCACAATAACGGTCATCTCTGAATTTGGCGTTGCCTCCGCTTTAATACCCGTAGTTGGAAAGGCAAAATCAGCGGGCGTAAACACCGCAGATTGCGCATACTGAATATCCATATTGTTTACTTTAGGTAAATTTCCTACTGCCCCAGCAATTGCCACATAACATTCATTTTCAATGGCCCTTGCCATAGCACAATGACGTACTCGGGTATAACCATTTTGCGTATCAGTTAAAAAGGGCACAAATAAAATATTCATACCTTGATCAGCTAAAATTCTTGCGTACTCTGGAAATTCAACATCATAACAAATCATAATGCCTATTTTCCCACAATCGGTGTCAAATACTTTAAGGTTGTTTCCACCCACCATAGACCAGCTGCTCACTTCTGCTGGCGTAAGGTGAATCTTGTCGTAACGTTCCCATGAGCCATCACGACGACATAAAAAACCAGAGTTATACAGGCTTTCATCAACAAAAAATGGCATGCTACCAGTAATAATATTAATATTATAAGTGATGGCTAATTCAATAAATTTATCTCGAATTTGTTCAGTATATTCAGCTAATCGGCGAATACTTTCTGTTAACCGTAAATGATTAAATGCGGCCATTAACGGGGCGTTGAATAATTCAGGAAACATGACAAAATCACTTTTGTAATCTGAAACCGCATCAACATAAAACTCCATTTGATCAAATAAATCATTAATACCTTTCATTGAACGCATTTGCCATTGCACTAAACCTAACCTAACTTCTGAGCGTGGCGCATTGATTAGTTTGACATTCTTAGTGTAAAAAATATTGGGCCATTCAAGTAAGGTTGCATACTCTAACGATTCTGTATCGCCAGACAAATAACCCGTGAGCAACTTACGTACATAAAAGTCATTGGCCAGTTGAAAGCTTAAAACGGGATCATACAACTCTTTAATTTTTACTTTTTCTATGTATTGTTTTGCCGACATTGTACTCGCATGCTTGGCATAATTTGGCATGCGACCACCCGCGATAATGGCGCGTAAATTCAAATTTTCACACAACTCTTTGCGAGCATCATACAAACGCCTTGCCAAACGTAAACCTCGATATTCAGGGTGAATGAATACCTCAATACCATACAAAGAATCCCCTTTGGGGTCATGATTATCAAAGGTCATATTACTGGTAATTTCGGCATAGGTGTGTTCATCACCAAAATTTGCATATTCAATAATGAGTGAGAAAGCACAGCCGACAACGATACCATCAACCTCTACACAAATTTGACCATCAGGAAACTTAGTTAATAACGCTTTCACTGTGGGTTCATCCCACGTTGACAATTCTTTATTAAGGTAAACCGACTCGCTTGCTTTACGTAGTTCAGTCATGTCTTGTAAGGTTAAATGACGAACGATAACACTATTAGCTTCCATAAATATTCCTAGAAGTATTGATATTGCCACATTGTCTGCCAGTACTGGCGTAAAAGGCAATCAAATCTTAATGATCAAATCAAAATAATTGTAAATATTAGGTGAATTTAGCTTTGTGAAAACCTGATTAATAGCAATATTTTTAGATAAAAAATATTGCTATTTCATGCGTGTATGGCATAAAGATACTATTAAATATTTGCTATTAATTAAGATAGCAACAGTAGAAGCTTGTTTTAAAGCAAAGAATAATTGTATTTTTTCCGTCATTATCTTTATTGCTCAAAGAAATAGTAAAGGAAAAGTCTGTTACTAAATCTTGCTTAAGATGCAGCCCAGACATGGTATTGCGAAAAGTCACTAAAGGTAAAAACGCAGGCAATGAATTTTGGGGATGCAGTGCATTTCCTAAGTGCAGGAAAACAATTAAAAATTAGAGGGATATATGTATCTAGATAAATTAGTAACGAAGGGTTTTCGTTGTTTTGATGATACTTTCATTGTTGAGTTTAATAGTGGGTTAAATGTGATTGTTGGTGAAAATGGCGCGGGAAAAACCGCCATAATTAGCGCTATTAGACAGTTGTTTATTGATTCTGAATCTGGTCGTTATGCCGTTAGCGAGGTCGATTTTTATCGTGCATTTAAGGAGGAATCAAATGCTTCAAATGAATTTACTATAAAAGCTCATTTTGATGAGCTAGACGGAGATGAGAAAGTAGCATTCCTTCATTGGTGTGATGAGAAGGGTAAGGCATCTCTAAACTTACAAGTTGAGAATAAAGAAATTAGAGGGCGTTATAAGCGTGCTTTATGGGGTGGAAAATCAAAAACAACAGCTTTTGAACCTGAAACTATAGACCTTATCCATTGTATTTATCTACCTCCTCTTAGAGATGCTGAATCAAAACTAATCAATGGAAGACAATCGCGTTTATCAAAACTTTTAAAGGCGTTAAGCAAAAGAGAAATCGACAAACTCCGAAAAAATAAAGAACAACACCCTTTAGAAAAAAAGGTAGTGGAGTTTAATCAAGAGTTAGCTGAGAGTGATGACTTTGGGATTAAAGAAGCCAATAAATTAATTGTTGATAGTTTAAAGAAATCAATAGGTGAAAGTTTTGGGCAAAATACACTCATACAATTTGTAGAATCTGATTACACAAGGATTGTGGAAGGTTTAAGGTTATTGTTTTTCCCCGATCTGACGGAACAAAAAAATAGTACATTTAGATCTCTGCAAGAAAATAGTCTTGGTTATAATAATCTTTTATATATTGCTTCTATATTGGCTGAATTAACTATTGATGATGTTGCTGGAGAGGTAAAAGAAAGTTATTTTAAGCTACTCTTAATTGAAGAGCCAGAAGCTCATCTTCACCCTCAATTGCAAGTACGACTACTTAAACATATTTCAGATGTTGCAAAAACCAAAAGTGTTCAAGTTATCGTTACTACCCACTCTACAGTATTGGCATCTTCTATTGATATTGATTCAATAATTCATTTATCGAATAGTAAGCCAGCAATAGCAACCCCATTAAGAAACTGTGATCTGCCTGATAACAGTAAACAGTTCATCAATCGTTGGTTAGATGTAACTAAATCAAACTTATTGTTTGCAAGTGGCCTAATTTTAGTTGAAGGCATTGCAGAACAAATGCTACTTCCTCTGTTGGCAAAATCTATATTGAAAGACCAAATTAAAGGACGTTGTAGTCTTGAAGATTTAGGTGTTTCGGTCATAAACCTTAATGGAATTTATTTTAAACATTTTATGAGGTTATATTGCAACCTCACTGATCAGGATAAAGAGGTGGATCAAGCAGGAGTAAATATTCCTATTCGTTGTGCTGGGCTAACAGATCTTGACCCCGCGAAAAGCAAAACGGAAAAAGATGAAAACGGTGAAGAAATAAAAATCATAATTAAGCCTCATGATGGAGACATTCATAAAGGGACAAATCATGCATTAAAGCTAGTTGATACAATCAGTGAATCAGATTTTTCTCGCCTTTTTGTGAGCGAATATAAAACTCTTGAATATGATTTAGCAATGCAAGGAAATAATATACCTGTAATGGCTCAAATCATATACGACCTCTGGCCCAAGGAAGGTGGAGTAAAAAGAAGTCTGAAGCCTTTTCTTAAGGGGGATTGGACTGATAAGCCTTCTAAAGAAAAAGCTAATGCGGCACATATTATATTAGAAAGAGTTGATGACGATGAAATAGGGAAAGGCCAATTTGCTCAGGTGTTGGCTGATAAACTCGCATGTTCAGAAGTGGTTATAGATGTTCCTGAATATATTGCTAAAGTGTAGTAGCTCAGACCTGATCTGACAGTTACCCGATTTTTAGGGTGCCTTGTCAGCTTAGATTTGAGCTAAATTCTTTTCGGCCCAAATCGATTTCCCATCAAGTAATGTTTCTAGTG
>NZ_JBHFOM010000017.1:0-77875 GCF_053543955.1 Colwellia sp. E150_009 | reverse complement strand
TTGTTGTTGTGTTCGTCGCATGATGATCTCCTTAAATAATTAAAGTGATCATAGGCGAATGCTAATAGCTAGGGAATTAGGTGGTTGGTTAGGTGCTTACTTTCAAAAAATGCATGCTCTAGGAAAAAAACTACCATCAATTGTTGAGGATGGTAACTTTGTAAAAGTTTTTATTCATCATAGTCTTGCAGACGACCCCGAAACTGTAATTTGTAAATTTGCTAATAAATTTGGCTCAATTAATAATAAACAAGCTCGTGATTTAACTGGCATAAGAAATACTTCCAAAATTAGTACTATTTTTTCAAAACTTAGAGATAAGAATTTATTACATAAAAATGAAGCCTATTCATCAAAGAGTACAACATGGTCACCAATTGAAAAGTGCATATAATAAGTTGCTTATACTGAAAAATATCTGCTTGCTATCGCTTCTAGATTATCAGTAATGCACGCGGTTATCATGTTTATGTCACACTTATAAATATATCGTAAGAATACTATAATATCCTTACGATATGATTTTAGAGTTTGCACTTAAATCTATGATTTTTACTTTGGAAATTGAATATTTCAAAAAATACCTTAACAGTTTTTCAGTGACAAACATGTATATTAAGAATCAATCTTATTTTCTGATTTATAATCTCAAATACTATGGGTAGTCCAAAATGTGAAAATTATGTTAAATATTCTTGCGGCCTGAACCTTTTCTCACGACTTAGTCCGATCTACACATGTCTGAAAATACCATGGATTGATCTAAATCAAAATAAATAGAGTATTTATACTATTAATGCTTTACATTTATAGAGTGGTTACTCTATAATTGCTTTGTTCCTAACGGACACTTATTGTAATAATTTTTATTCTAGCTTCCCCATAGCTTACATGTACCAGTAGTTTTACTACTGGTTTTTTTTGTCTAAAATTTAGTTAACGGGTTGAAATAGGGTTTATTCAGGGGATTTTCTAGAGGAATTCAGCTGAGAACCAATCGCAAATAATAGCGTCTGCTTGTTCTGCGCCTGTGCGTTTTAGTGATGAAAAAGCTTGTACTTTAATATCACCATTTAACGGCGCTAATATTTTTTTCACTTTAAGTACTTCAGCACTACGTTTACCTTGAGATAATTTATCGCATTTGGTGAGTAAGGCTAATACAGGAAGTTCACTGTCAACAGCCCAATGAATTAAATCCATGTCTAGATCTTTTAATGGGTGGCGTATATCCATTAAAACCACTAATCCTTTTAAGCTTTCACGTTTTTCTAGATATTCACCTAATGCCTTTTGCCATTTCTTTTTCATTTCTAATGGTACTTTGGCAAAACCGTAACCAGGTAAATCAATTAAACGCTTATTATCAGCAATTTCAAACACATTAATGAGTTGTGTTCGGCCAGGTGTTTTACTGATCCGCGCTAAACTCTTTTGATTTGTTAGCGTATTTAACGCACTTGATTTACCTGCATTTGAGCGCCCAGCAAAGGCAACTTCAATACCGCTATCTTCAGGTAATTTACGGATATCTGGTGCACTAATGGTAAATGTGGCTTTGCTTAGGTGTATAGTAGTAGAAGACAAGAGCATAACTCTGAATAAAAATATAGCGTCATTATAACGTGATTCTTGGGTATTTATTATCAAAATAAGTCATAAAAATGCAAAATAGTGTAATTTTCTCTGGAAAAGTTTTCAGATAATGTTACACACAGCACAGATTAGTGTAAAATGCCGTCAACTTTTAAGGTTTATTTGAAAATAAATCGCATAATAATATTTCATCATAAATTCAGTTAACGATAAGCAGAGAGCAATTCAATGAAAAAAATAATATTTTCACTTTTGTTAGGAGCAAGTATGTTCAATACAGCGCAAGCTGTGCAGGGAGATGCTGAAGCAGGTAAGGCTAAGTCTGCTATGTGTAGCGCATGCCATGGTGCTACAGGTTTGAATCCTAATCCACTTTACCCTAATCTTGCTGGCCAAAAAGCTGATTATATTGCTAAGCAGTTAGCTGATTTTAAGGCAGGTGCTCGTACAGATATGATGATGGCGCCGATGGCTGCCAGTTTGTCAGAGCAAGATATGGCTGATTTAGGGGCTTATTTTGCAAGCCAGTCAAGAACTGGTGAGCAAGCTGCTACTAGTGACGATACTGCTACACCAACTACTGATACTGCCGCCCCTGTTGCAAGCACAGAAGTAGTTACATCAACATTAGCTAAAGCTATTTATGCTGGTGATGTAAAAGCAGGACAAGAAAAATCGGCAATGTGTGTTGCATGTCATGGTACTGATGGTAATAGTGTAGTGGCAATGTATCCTAAGTTAGCGGGTCAAAGTGCTAATTATCTTGCTAAACAGTTAGCTGACTTTAAGTCGGGTGTACGTGTTGATCCTATCATGGCCGGAATGGTTGCTGGGTTAAGTACCACAGATATGGATGATTTAGCAGCATATTATGCTGTTCAAACAAGTACTCCAGGTACAAGTGAAACTAGCGAAATTGGTCACAAATTATATTTTGGTGGTGATGCTAAAAAAGGTGTAGCGGCTTGTGTTGCTTGTCATGGTGTGAAGGGCAAGGGGATGGCTCAAGCGGGATTCCCTGCCATTGCGGGTCAAAATTCTGATTATTTGAAAAAACAGTTAGCGACATTTAAAGACGGTAGTCGTTCAAATGATAATAATAAAATTATGCGTAATATTGCCATCAAATTATCTGATAGCGATGTTGACGCGGTTGTAAAATATTTATCTTCTCTTAAATAGTAACGCGTTTAATTTTATATTGAAAAGCAGCATTTATTGCTGCTTTTTTGTTTTTATATTCTAAAATAGACATGATGATTTTATTGAAAGTTGAGAGAACTATTTGAGTAAAAATATTGATACTAAACAGTTAATCGCTTGTCCTTTGTGTGATGCTTTATATGATAAGCCTAAACTAAAACAGGGGCAAAGCACCAAATGTACTCGCTGTGGTAGTATTATAGAGGAGCGCAAGGTTAACTCAATAGAACGCAGTTATCATTGGTCTTTAGCGGGAATTGTGTTGTTGGTGCCTGCTATTATACTACCCATTATGGGGGTGAGTTTAGCAGGACAGTACCATAATGCTTCTTTGCTTGATTGTATTATTGCCTTGATTGATCGTGGTTTTTATATGATAGCAATTTTAGTATTTTTATTTGCTATTGCAGTGCCTATTGTAAGGTTATTTGGTTCTTTTTATATTACTTACAGTTTTAAATTTAATAGGTTGAAGCCTTCATTATTATATTTTTTCCGTGCTTTTCATCATTTAGATAATTGGGCAATGCTAAATGTTTTTATGTTAGGGATTGTTGTTTCAATGTATAAATTACTTGATGACACTGATCTGTCGGTTAATATGGGGTTGATTGCATTTATTCTTTGGTTGATTAGTTCAACAATGGCAGCAGCTACATTAGACCGAGATTATATTTGGCAGGAGTTAGAAGATGAGTTTGCTGATTCAAACGGCAAAAGATAGCAATCTTGCTCTTTGCCCTAAGTGTCATAAGCTTAATTTATTAAGTGATTCACCAAACAACGAAAAAATAAGGTGTAGCCGTTGCCATGGTTTTTTTTATCAACGAAAACCTTATAGCTTGCAATACACCTTAGCGTGGAATATTGCCGCATTAATAGCTTTTATTCCTGCAAACCTATACCCTATTATGATTATTTATTCTTTGGGTATTGGTGAACCTTCAACCATACTTTCAGGTATTGGTCAGTTTATTGATCAAGACTTATATCCCATTGCAGTAATTATATTTACCGCAAGTATCATTGTACCTTTACTTAAAATTATTGGTTTATTTGTACTTGTGTATCGTGCACATACGGGGGTAAGGTTAAGACCAGACAAGCACAGTAAATTTTATCATGTGTTAGAGTTTTTGGGGCCATGGTCTATGCTTGATGTTTTTGTGGTTTCTTTAATGGTAGCGGTAGTTGAGCTCGGTTTTGTTACGTCGGTGGCTGCAGGCCCAGCCATTAATTATTTTACTCTCACCGTAATTTTCACCATGATAGCCGCGAATAGCTTTGATACTAGGTTGTTGTGGGACAAAAAGTCTAGCGACTTACGAGGAAGCAAGGAAAAACATGACAACAGATAAACCAGCCATTAAACATGAGTGGCGAAAAACAACGGCTGAAGTTGTGCCTCGTCAAGGTATTTCAATTATTTGGTTTATACCTTTTATTGCCTTAATTTTTGGTGGTTGGTTAGGTGTGAAAGCATTATCTGAGCAAGGTGTTTTTATTACTATTGAGTTTGAAAATGGCTCAGGAATTGTGCCGAAGAAAACTGAGGTGCGTTATAAAGGCCTTGTTACTGGTATGGTAAGTAAAGTTGTTCCTTCAGATGATTTACAGTCGGTGATTGCTGAAGTTGAAATGTCTAAGACTTTTGCCGATTATCTTACACAAGATACGCAATTTTGGTTAGTCAGTGCGGACATTTCCTTACAAGGTGTTTCAGGTTTAGATACCTTATTGTCAGGCAGTTATATTAATATTCTTCCCGATACGAATAAAAAAACACCAAGCCAAGATCATTTTGTTGCTTTAAATGAAGCGCCACAGCTAGATATGACCACACCAGGGCTACATCTTACGTTAAAGTCTAGTGTATTAGGCTCGATTAGCGAAGATTCTCCTATCACATTTAAGCAAATACCTATTGGCTATGTTACGGGCTATCATTACGATGAAGATAGCCAAGATATTAATATTAATATTTTTATTGAACAAGGTTATGCACACCTGATCAAAGAAAACTCATTGTTTTGGAATACTAGTGGTGTTCAGGTTACCGCATCAATATCTGCAGGTATCAAGGTAAATTCTGGTTCGTTAGGTTCTATTCTTGGCGGTGGAATTGCGGTTGATACGTTAAGTTATCAAGAAAAGAGACCTTCAGCCAAAAATGGCCAAACTTTTCCATTACACGCAGACTTTCAGTCTGCTGAAACGGGTCATGAAATAGAGCTGACTTTAGATTGGAATTCTGGCGTTAACCATAACGCAGCTATTCAGTTTCAGGGCTTAACTATTGGTGCAATAGAATCTTTTAGTAAAATAGATCCAAAAACTCGACAAATTATCGCTAAAGCAAAAGTAAATCCGCGTGTTCTGCCTTATTTAACTGAGGAGTCTCAATTTTATTTGGTCTCTCCGCATATAAATTTGACAGGTATTTCAAACGCCAAAACCTTATTAACAGGGGCGTATATTAGCATTCAACCTTCCTTGCAAGGTAAACCTACCAATAAATTTACCGTTTTCAATACTAAGCCACCCTATCGTTATACTGAACCAGGATTGCATTTAATTATTGAATCCAATGATCGCCATTCATTACAAGTTGGCAGTAATATCTATTTTAAACAGCAGGCTATTGGTAGTATTCAAGCTATAGATACTATTGCTGCAGAGCAACATTTAATACATATACATATTGAAGATGAATATCAACATTATGTTACCTCAACGAGTCATTTTTATAATAATTCTGGGTTTAAGGTAAAGGCTAATTTACTCGGTGTTGAGGTAGAAGCACAATCACTGCAAAGTATATTTACGGGCGGTATTTCAATAATCAATACTGACAAAGTCGATGTAGATAAGCCAGTCGTTAATGGAGATCGATTTAGTTTATTTGCCAATAAAAAATTAGCTGAGCAACGAACCAGTTTTACCTTAACTGTTTCAGCTAAAGAAAAAATAGATGTCAATACTCGAATATTACACCGCGGTGAGGAAATAGGTGCTATTCATCATATTGAGGTAGTAGGTGATACCAGTAAGCTATATCTAGGGTTACTGCCTGAATATAAAAATATTTTAAATGAAGGCACACAATTTTGGTTGGCAAAACCTAACTTAAGTTTGTCAGGGTCAACGGATACTGATGCCTTGTTAGGTGGCACTTACATTACTTTTAATGTGAATAAAGATAATAAAAAAGTAAAAACTGATTTTGAATTATTAACCATACCTCCCGCTAAATATGCCAGTGCGTCGGGTTTACAGTTAAGTTTAGTAACCGATAGTGCCAATGTTGCAGCGCCAGGTAGCAGTATTAGTTATCGAGGTGTTGTTGTTGGGCAAGTAGATAGTGTTATTTTAGATAAAAAAATAGATAAAGTTCGCGTTAATATCACTATCGATGAGGAGCACACTTCATTAATACATCCTGAAACACGGTTTTATAATGCCAGTGGCCTTACGCTTAGCGGAGGATTAGATGGTTTGGTAGTGAAAACAGAATCGGTTGATGCAATTTTACGTGGGGGTATTAGTTTTTATAATCCAGACAATAGTGAACAATCGAAAGGCCCAGTAGCAGAGCTAGACAGTTTTGGATTGTTTGAACATTTTGAGCAAGCTAAAAATGCGGGCTTAGCCATTAGTATTCATTTTAATGACTTTACTGGTTTAAAAGAAACGACCAAGGTTATTTATCAAGAGCAAGAAATAGGCGCAGTTACGCGTTTAATTTTTAACAAGGATGAGGTTGGGGTAACTGCTTTAGTGTTACTTAATGATAAGGGCGCTAAATTTGCTAAGCAAGGAACTCAATTTTGGGTTGTTGAACCCGAGATAGGTTTAGTCGGTTCTAAAAATGTTGCTTCAATACTTGGCGGTGCGTTTATTGCTTTATTACCAGCAAATTTAGTTAGCGATAATACAATAGGTATGGTTCACAAGCAGAAAGTGTCATTTGAAGCGCTTGCTTTGCCACCAACAGTTAAACAACTTCCGTATGGTTTAAATATTAAGTTGATAGCAAAACGATTAGGCTCGGTACGTATTGGTAATCCAGTGCTTTATCGGCAAGTGAAAGTAGGGGAAGTGATTGGTGTTGATTTATCAGCTACTGCTGATACGGTTGATATTTTTATTAATATTGCCAAACGCTATGCACCTTTAGTTAATCGTGGCAGTAAATTTTGGAATACTAGTGGTATTAATATTGAAGCGAGTGTTTTTTCTGGGGTGAATATTGATTCAGAGTCAATAGAAACCTTGATTGCTGGTGGTATTGCTTTTGCTAGTCCTGAAATTGAAATTGATTCTGATGTTCAAGCTAACTCAGCAGATGGGCCTGCGCAGCTAAAAAGTTTTACACTTTATCAAGATGTCGATGAAGGCTGGCTTGAATGGCAACCTAAAGTGCTTATTAGTCAATAGTTGTGTTTTGCTTAATCATTTTTATTGAATAAATTTTGTTAAGAAAATATTGTGCATCAGTTTGCTTATAATTAGCCACTTGTTTGTGCAAGAACAGGTAAATGAACTGATAACAGCGTAAAATAGTCTCTTTTATATTCTTTTTTATATCAGGCTAAAGATAATTTTTTTATGCAATTAGATCATTACGTTAATACTTTTGGTGTTTACTTAAAAGAAAAATTTCAGCAACGGGTTAAAAAATTAACGATTAATGGCGCGTTTACCTGCCCTAATCGTGATGGCACTTTAGGTCGTGGCGGTTGTACTTTTTGTAATGTTGAATCATTCAATCCCTCTAATAATCAAGTGTCTATTGCAGAACAGCTCAATCAAGGTAAAGTTGAAGAAAGTAAGAACGTTTCTAAATACTTAGCCTACTTCCAAGCTTACACCAGTACATATGAAGAGGTGGAAGTACTTAGAACCAAATACCAGCAAGCCTTAACACAAGCCAATATTATCGGCTTATGTGTTGGTACTCGTCCTGATTGTGTGCCTGATGATGTATTAAAATTACTAAAAGAGTATGTTGATCAAGGTTATGAGGTGTGGCTAGAACTAGGCTTGCAATCAGCCAGCGATAAAACACTTAAACGTATCAACCGAGGTCATCAATTTAGTGCCTATGAAGACGCGGTTATTCGCGCTGCGGCTTATGGAATAAAAGTTTGTAGTCATTTAATTATTGGCTTACCTGGTGAGCAATTATCAGAAGCTATGTATTCGTTAGAGCGAGTAGTAAATTTGCCGCTCGCAGGTTTAAAATTACACCCTTTACATATTGTTAAAGGTAGCACTATGGCAAAGGCTTGGCAGGCAAATCGTATTGATGTACTCAGTATGATTGAGTATGCGGCTATTGCTGGTGAGTTAATTAGACACACGCCAAAAGAAATTATTTTTCATCGTGTTTCAGCCACGGCGCATAAAGAAGTGCTACTTGCTCCTTCTTGGTGTTTATTGCGCTGGCCTTCTATTAATGAAGTTTGTCGAAATCTTGATACTTATGGTGGTCAAGCCGCAGCGCTAACAGATCAATATAGTTACATCAATTTGAATAGAATTTAATTTTTACTAAAACATGCTTTAAAAACATGTTCGGATAACATTAATTCGCTCATGCCATTAGTTTTGCAACGGCTTGCTCAGGATCTTCAGCTTCAGTGATTGCGGTAACCACGGCAATACTTTCAACGCCTGTGGCGAGCACTTGTGCAGCGTTTGTTATGTTAATACCGCCAATAGCCACAACAGGTATTTGTTTGTTGGGCGATTGAGGTCTTAACGCCAGTAATTGCTGTAAATTATCAATACCTTGAATTTGCCCTGTCATGTCTTTTGTTTTGGTTGGAAAAATTGCACCAATGGCTAAATAAGATGGTTGTAGTTGTTGTGCCAATAAAAATTCATAACAGCCGTGGGTGCTAATGCCTAATCGTAATCCTGCCTGTTGAATTTGCGCTAAGTTTGCATCACTTAAATCTTCTTGGCCAATATGTACCCCGTACGCACCATGCTTAATAGCGAGTTGCCAATAATCGTTAATAAATAGTCGTGTTTTATAAGGTTTTGATAAGGCAATAGCTTCACTAATGATCTTTTCTAGGGCTACCCCTGCAACATTTTTTATTCGCAGTTGAATAATCTCAAGCCCTAAGGGTAATAAACGTTTTAACCAGTAAAGCGATTCAATAACAGGATATAGTCCTAGTTTTTTTCCATGTAAATCAAGTGAATTAAAGGCGGGTAATAATTGATAAGTAAGACTTAATTCATCAATAACTTTTGGGAAATAATGCGCTGCAGTCGGCCAAGTTTGTTGCTCAAATGCACCATAATATTGATGACCGTTTTCCGCGCTTAAGTGCTCAGATGCTAACAAACCTTGATTGATAAAAGCTTTTGCTAAAGTGAAGGCATCACGCATTAAATATCCTTGCGCAAGAAAACTTGCTAAAGCAGTAGCAAAACTACAGCCACTACCATGACTATTGTGTGTGTTAACTCTAATGCTGCTTAAGTGATAACTAATGGCTGTTTTTGTTTTATCTTGCTGGAATTGGCTATCTTGTTTAGCTTTATTTAGTTGATTTAATTGGTGATAACAGTAATCATTGCAGTTGTATTGATCATCATTGTGTCCCCCTTTAATAAGCACAGAAGTGATAGCAAAATCATGGTGGATTTTTTCTGCTAATTGCGTAATGCTCATCCCATCACTAGTACTTGTTAGTGCTTTTGCTTCGACTAAGTTAGGCGTTAATACATCTATTTGTTGCAATAATGGCGTTAACTGAGCCAAAGTTAGGGTATTGAAATTTCCACCGACACTGGCTTGACCAACGGGATCATAAACGCTGAGTAAGTCAGGTATTTGCTTTTTATACTGCGCTAATAATAGAGCTAACCATTGCACTTGCTTTACATTAGCAAGTAACCCTATTTTGATGACCGATGGTGGCTTATCATGAATTAGTATGTCAGCTTGTTGTTGTAAAACATCGATCGATATAGGGTTAATTGATGTTAATTGATGGGAGTTTTGTACGGTATTAGCGGTGATTAATGTGCATACTTCAACACCTAAACCATGGCCTGTTTTTATGTCTGCAGCTATACCTGCACCACCCGAGCAATCACTGCCCGAAATACTCCAAATGATTGGTTTGCTTTTGTTATGTGTGTTCATCATGTTAATTCTGATGCCAAAATGGGGTGTCTAGTGTTGGGGTTGATGGATGAGCGGTTTGTCTTTGTTCCATAATGCCCGCAACATAACCTTGCTCACCTGCTTGTAAGGCTTGGTTAAAGGCTTTTGCCATTAATACAGGGTTGTCAGCTAAGGCAACGGCACTATTGAGTAAAACGCCGTCATAACCCATTTCCATCGCCAAACAAGCATCTGATGGTTTGCCAATGCCCGCATCTAATATCAGTGTGGCTTGTGGTAAGCGCAACCGTATAGTTTCTAAATTATAGGGGTTCATTAAGCCTTTACCTGTGCCAATGGGGGAGGCCCATGGCATAATTACTTGGCAACCTAAATCATAAAGTCGTTGGCACAAAACTAAATCGTCAGTGCAATAGGGCAGGACGTTGAAACCGTCATTAATTAGTTGCTCTGCCGCATTAAGTAACTCAATAGGATCAGGTTGCAAATTATAATCATCACCTATCACTTCGAGTTTAAGCCAATTAGTTTGGAAAATTTCTCGACTCATTTTTGCCAATGTTATGGCTTCTTTTGCTGTTTTACAGCCTGCGGTGTTCGGTAATAAAAAACCATTCACATACTTAACAACGTCTTGTAAATATTGCCATATTTGCTGGCCAGACTGTTCATTTGGGTTTTGCCTTTTCAGCGATAAAGTAATAACTTGCGAACCACTAGCAAGTATTGCTTGTTTCATTATCTGTGGTGATGGATAAAGGGCGCTACCTATAAGTAAACGGCTATTAAGCTGTTGTCCGTAAATATTGAGTGACATAGTGTTTATCCGCCTTGAATGGGTTGTAAAACATCAATACTATCGCCATTACTAACGATTGTGGTGTCATAATCTGTTTTACCGACAAAATCACCGTTAAGTGCTACAGCAAAGGTGCTTTGTTGCGGTTCTATGAAGTGCAGTGTTAAGGCAGCACTGACCGTAATGTTAACTTCGTGTGGTAGTGAATAGACTTTACCATTAATATGAATATTCATAAGGCGGCTCTTCTTTTGTTAATGGGGTTGTGTCAATTTTCGTCATCAATAAATCAGAATAGGGCAGAATGTCATTTGTACTATTTTTAATGTTATTAATAAGCGCGAGTACTTGTGTTAATACTACTGGTGAAATTAAAAAACCGTGACGAAATAAGCCATTTACCTGCATTAACGACTTGTGCATATTGATTTGTGGTTGGTTGTCGCTAAATGCAGGTCTACATTGACTAATGTGCTGACGAATATTGGCTTCGGCAAAACCAGGGTGAACACTGTAAGCTGCGCTGAGTAATTCCATAGCTGAGCGCACCGTCATGTTAGCTTGGTCATCGCTTTCAATTTCGGTAGCACCTACCACATAAAACCCTTTCTTTTTTGGGGCTATGTAAAGCTGATATCTTGGGTGCATTAATCTTATAGGACGTGATATGTGTACATCAGGGGCGAATAGTTGAAATAATTCGCCGCGAACTGAACGTAAATCTGTTAAGGGAGCACAGTTATTACTTGTCTGTTTTCTAGTGGCACCTGTGCCGCGACAATCAATTACTAAATCAAATGATTGAGTTTGCTGTTGACCACCTTTGGGCTCATACGTAAGAGCACAGCCTTGCGCTTCATTATTATGTATTTGGGTAACCAAACATTCGCTAAACCAACTGACTTCTTCTGTTTCAAGTTGCTTTCGTAAGGCAACAAGTAAACGACGATTACCTATTTGACCTTCTTGGGGTAAATATAAACCATGATTGAAGCTTCTTCCTAATTCTGGTTCTAAGGCGAGTAACTGAGTTCGATTTAGGGTTTGTAAATCTTGCTCAGGGTAATGGCTTGTTAAATGACGAACAAAACGTAGGTAATCACCTTTGTCTTGTTTGTGACTGACCATAATGGCACCTGTTTGCTGGAAAAAGGTGTGTTCATCTAAACTGGCCAGCAATGTTGGCCATAACAATAATGACTCAAATCCCATGGCAACAATATTCGCTTCACTATGTAATGACTCACCTAGTGGGGTTAATAACCCCGCAGCAGCATAAGCAGCGCTGTTATGCGCCAGCTTATTGTCTTTGTCAAATAGCGTTACGTCATATTCCGTTTGACGATGTAATGACAAGGCTATTAGTCTTCCTATTAGCCCTGCACCAACAATGGCAATGTTCATTATTGAGTTACGTGGTAGATTTCACTACCTGTTGCTTTAAATTCAGCCGACTTTTCTGCCATGCCTTTTGCTGCATCTGCATCAAGTATTAGCGTTTCATCTAGCAGTTGAATTTCTATTTTCTTACCAGACTCAAGATCGGCCGCATAATCGCGTACTTCTTGAGAAATTTTCATTGAACAGAATTTAGGGCCACACATAGAGCAGAAATGCGCAATTTTTCCAGATTCTTGCGGTAAAGTTTCATCGTGATAGGCTTTGGCTCTTTCAGGATCTAAACCAATATTAAACTGATCATACCAACGGAACTCAAAACGCGCTTTACTCATGGCATTATCACGAATTTGTGCACCAGGATGCCCCTTGGCTAAATCACCCGCATGAGCGGCAATTTTGTAAGTGATTAAACCTTCTTTTACATCGTCTTTATTGGGTAGACCTAAGTGCTCTTTAGGGGTTACGTAACACAACATAGCACAACCATACCAACCAATATTAGCGGCACCAATACCTGACGTAATATGATCATAACCAGGCGCAATATCTGTAGTTAATGGCCCTAAGGTGTAAAACGGTGCTTCACCACAATGTTCAAGTTGTTCTTCCATATTGGCTTTGATCATGTGTAATGGCACGTGACCAGGGCCTTCAATAATGGTTTGTACGTCATGCTGCCAAGCAATTTTGGTTAATTCACCTAGTGTATGTAATTCAGCAAACTGTGCTTCGTCGTTTGCATCTGCTACAGAGCCTGGACGTAAACCATCACCTAATGAGAATGACACATCGTACTGTTTTAAAATTTCACAAATATCTTCAAAATGTGTGTATAAAAAGTTTTCTTTATGATGTGCTAAACACCATTTAGCCATAATAGAGCCACCACGAGAAACAATGCCTGTAACACGTTTTGCTGTCATGGGAACATAACGAAGCAGAACGCCTGCATGAATCGTAAAATAATCTACGCCTTGCTCAGCTTGTTCAATTAACGTATCGCGAAAAATTTCCCATGTGAGGTTTTCAGCAACACCATTAACTTTTTCCAAGGCTTGATAAATTGGTACGGTGCCAATTGGTACGGGCGAGTTACGTAAAATCCATTCGCGGGTTTCATGAATGTTACGACCTGTGGATAAATCCATTACCGTATCTGCGCCCCATTTCACTGACCAAACCAGTTTTTCAACTTCTTCTTCAATGGATGACGTAACTGCAGAGTTACCAATATTAGCATTTACCTTAATTAAAAAGTTACGGCCTATGATCATAGGCTCACATTCAGGATGATTAATATTTACAGGGATAATGGCTCTGCCACGTGCTACTTCATCACGGACAAACTCAGGCGTAATTTGTTCTGGAATACTCGCTCCAAACGATTGACCTTTGTGTTGTTGCAGTAAAATTTCGTCTTTTACTTGTTCCCGTTTTAGGTTCTCACGAATGGCAATATATTCCATTTCTGGCGTGATAATACCTTGGCGAGCGTAATGCATTTGGGTAACATTTTTACCTTGTTTCGCAATGCGCATTTTAGGCAAATGTTCGAAACGAATATGATCAACACCTTCATCAGCAAGGCGTTGTTGTGCATATAAAGAGCTATTAGATGTTAAGAATTCAACATCATCACGGGCATCTATCCATGATTCACGTAAACGAGGAATACCTTGGTGAACATCTATAGTTACATTTTCATCCGTATAAAACCCTGATGTATCGTAAACACATAAAGGTTCATTTTTTTCATAGATGGGGTTGTCTTTATCGCCGCCATTTCCAGGTGAAATAAGGGTGTCTGACAGGGTGATTTCGCGCATACCCACTTTGATATTATGTAATTTTCCCTTCACATAGATTTTTTTTGAATTAGGAAATGATTGTGCTGAAACATTATCTAAAAAAGCTTGTGCAGCCTCACGCTTTTCACGTCTGGTTGCTTTGGTTTTCTCTGGTATAGTTTTTGGTTGTTCGCTCATGGTCGCTGCCTATTTTAATAAATCAAAAAAGAAGCGGAATGACAACAATAAAGGTGTGTAATGAAGAAAGCAGCGTTTGAATTGTGCTGTTTATTCTTGTTTCCTACGCAGATACTAATCTGTTCAGGTATTACGGATCCCGCTTACGCGATCTCAGCCTTTGGCACTCCGACAAGTCTACGTTACTAGTTGTGCTAATAACGCGCACAAATTCTAACGTGGAGGTTATGTAATAAGCAAGCAAAAACTGAATAATTGTTTTTGTCAAAAATATTCTTTTATAGTTGCTATTATGGTGAGCTATTACTTTGCGCAATTTGCATTATTGAAAGGGTTTACTCTGTCGTTTAAAAGAAAGCCTAATATACAAACAACAAAAAAGCAGTAGAGCTTTGGCTCAACTGCTTTTCAAGATTTATTGTTGAACTAGAAATTAAGCTTCTGTTTCTTCAACTTTTTTGTCAGTAGACTGTTCTACTGCTTGCTCTTGTTCTTTTTTCTCTTCATGGCCTTCACCGCCACAACCGCCACAACAACCCATAAGGGACTCCTAGTAGAAATAATTAAGTGGTCATAATAGTACCTGAGTAAATTACTCAGGTACTTGATCGAGATCAGTTTTTATATAAGTAGAGCTATTTAGTTATGAGTATTCAATTTTATCAAACACTAAAGAGATAAATGGTACGAGTAATTTTATAGTATTATTCAATGATAAAATTGTATTAATGCAGGGTGTTTTACGGTCAAGGTGATTGATTTTAAAGCAAATAACTCTGGTTTCTATTGTCATTATTTTTTACAGTTATTATTTTCATTTATCATTTAATTATACAATAACAAACAAAATCAACATCTTACCATGTTGGTTCGGTATTTGCATTCATCGGCGTTGTATTTTATTTGTGACATATCAGTAAGTTAAGCTTATTTTTTGTTCAAGTAAATAGATTAAATTATATTCACTAATATCGCTTACGGTATTAGTAGATCAACGATTATCATTAAGGAAAAATAAATGAAAAATGTAGCTCTTGGCGCAGCATTATTATTGGCTTCTTCTTCAGCATTTGCTGGCTTAATTAGTGAAACAGGTACTTTTGGTACACAAGGAAGTTCAACGGATGTACCTTTGGGTACATTAAACTCAATCATATCTATTAACGGTTTTGATAATTCGCTAGGAACTCTTACTGGCGTTGATATAACTGTATTCGCTCAAATAGATGCAGAGGGCTCTTCTACTAATACAACATCAGTTAATGGACGTGCTTCAGTAGTAATGCAAATGCAGGAAGCTTGGCAAGTAACTACTGCAGCGGCAAATGATTACGTATTTGCTGGTCCATCTTTTAATTATCTATCAGATGAAAGCTCAGCAAGTGGTTTTGGTATGGCTCCAGGCTCAACATTTAACTTCGCATTATCTTCAGGTGAATTAAGTTCTTCATTAACAGGGGTTAATATTGCAGCGTTTAATACAGGTTCAGCGGTAGATTTTAATTTCTTGGGTCTGCCATCAACATTCTTATCAAATGGTTTAGAGTCTGGTACTGGTGATTTTGTAAATAATGTAGCGACAGGCTCTTGGGGTAAAGTAGTTGTAAATTATACTTATACAGCTAATCCAACAACATCAGTTTCTGAACCAGGCTCATTAGCAATTTTAGCATTAGGTTTAGTTGGCTTTGCTGCAAGCCGTAAGAAAAAAGCTTAATTATACGCTTTTTTGATTGTTGGCTTAGTTCTGAAGAATTGAATTTTATTTTAAACGGGTAGTTACAAATAATACTAGTTTAAGTTGGAATTAAATGAAAACACCTAATATTAACTATAATATTAGGTGTTTTTTGTCTTTATATCCCAATTACACTTAGTTGGTGCTTATTTCAATTTAAGCTTTAATAAGGTTGCTTTATAGTTTATTCATAACTATTTCTCTGATCAGGTAGATCACTATAATATTGCACAAACTCAATTTCATAACCATTGGGATCAATGTAATAAACGTTATCACGAAAAGGTTCAGCTGCACCTTGCTTATCTACTGTAAAACCTGCCAGTGCTAAACGCTCAATCATCCCTTTAAGATCGTTAGTTACAAAGGCAAAATGGGCAAGTCCCACTTGATGCCCCGTTAAATCACGGTTTTCCCCCACACCATCATCATTAAAAGCAATATATTGATAATCATCGCCAAAGTGTACCCAATTTCTTGGTTTGCCATACCATTTGCCTTCACCACCGCCACGTACATGCCAGTGAGGAAAAGCTGCTTGATAAAAAGTTAAGGTTTTTTTGATATCAGTTACCACTAAATTAACATGCTCTAAAGTAATCATATTGCTCTCCTATTATGTTTCACTTTCCAAGGGGGATTAAGACGGTTTTCACCTGCCCAATAAAATTTTAGTTGATTGTTATCAGGATCAAACAATATCGCTTCACGCCAAAGATAACGTTGATCAGTTGGTAATTGAGTAAAGTTGAATCCTTGCTTTTGTAACTTCTTAACGTATTGGTCTAATGTTTCAAGCTCAAAATAGATTACAGCGCCATTGTTGAATTTTTGCTCTGTTACACTGAGGGAAAACGTAGCATCACCTTCAGGACAGGAAAATCTTGCGTAATGGGGTGTATCAACAATTAACTCAAATCCTAAATTGATATAAAAACGAATGCTTTCTTCGATATTTTTTACGGGCAGCGTAATTTGATTTAAGTTCATTGAAACTCCACCATTATTATGTAAACTAAAAATTTTATTTATTATTAAGTAAAGTATTATCTTTACTTAATGAAGTCAACAATAAAATAAATAAAAAAGTTTACATAATGTGAAAGTAAGTAATAATACGCTAATTGTTTTAAACTTATTTATTTCGGGGCTGCGATGAAAACCCATGATAAAATTTTAAACCTGTTAAAAGTTCAGGGCGCTTTAACTGCTAAATCCCTAGCCGATGAACTTGGGCTTACAACCATGGGCATTCGTCAACATGTACTGGCATTAGAAGAGTCTGGTGATGTAACTTATAAAGATGAAAAAGCAGCGAGGGGGAGGCCAACACGGTTTTGGTCGTTAACAGAAAAAAGTAATGAACATTTTGCTAACCGACATGATGAATTAACGGTGCAGCTTATTGATTCTGTTATTGCCGTATTTGGTGATGATGGTTTAGAGAAGCTTATTGCTAATAGAGAAGTATCATCAATGCATGAGTATAGTGCGGCCTTAGCTGATAAATGTGGTGTGGAAAAAAAATTAAATACGTTAGCCAAACTACGATCTGATGAAGGTTATATGGCAACGGTAACCAGTGAAGCTAATTTTTATTGGTTGTTAGAAAATCATTGCCCTATATGCGCAGCAGCAACTAAGTGCATTAGTTTTTGCCGAAGTGAATTACAACTGTTTCAACAATTATTTAATGATGTTGCAGACGTGACAAGAGAAGAGCATATTGTTGAAGGTGCACGACGTTGTGCGTATAAAGTTGTTCCGTTATAAATTGATACAAAGTAAGTAAGAAAGCATGTTTGTTGTTGAGTAATATGAAAGAGTATATTAAATAAGGACTGTTATGCATTATAAGTTATTGGTAGGTGTGATTTTTTGCTTTGGGGTTTTTAGTGTCTCAGCGGTATATGCCAACGCAAGTAAACTTGTTGGCACCAAGGTAGCATTTAAACATTACAATATTACCGCACCCTTTCAGGTGAGCTCACCTGTTATTCCTGTTGAATTAGTTATCAATGAACAACTTCCAATGGATGAACTTGTTTTGATTGGCGTAGATAAATTAAAGCAAACGTGGCTAGCCATTTATACCTTTGATGCTCCGAATGATCGTTATGAATTACTCGATAAAATGCAACTTTCTGCGGAGTATTTTGCTTATGATGTTAGTGAAAATAGCAAAGGACTTTATTTTTTAGCAAAAAATGCGGTGGTGTCACTTAATTATGCTGACAGTGTGCCAGAAGGTAAGCCCAATGAAGATAAAACAAGTGTTTTATCTGGTTTGTATCTTCAGCATAAACAAGAGGTTAACTCTCTTTATTTGCTAAATAGATCTAATTTTCTTGCCCAAATAGACTTTATTAAAGATATAAATAGAGATGGTGTGGATGATATTGCTTTACCTGATTTTGATGGTCTCAATGTGTGGATTTATTCGAATAATTCGCAAGCTGCTTTCTACCAGCATTTAGCAATTAACCCACAAATTGAAATGAGTTTGGGTGGTGTTATGTTTCAACCTAGCTCACTTTATTTTGCTGACTTTAATCTAGATAATAGACAAGACATTGCCTGGGTTTCTAAGGGTAAAATAAATTATTTTAGTCAAAATTTAGATGGAAAATTTACTGAGCAATCGGAAAATTTAGTGCTGGCTGACACAATTCAAGGCTTAAATTGGTGGCAAATTACCGAATCGGATGGTGAAAACCCAGATCAAAGTAATTTAACTCATCGTGTTGTTGAACAAATAAAAGATATAAATGGGGATGGGGTAGCCGATGTTATTGTGCGTTTTACTCAAAGCTCAGGAGTATTAGAGCGGACTAATGATTATGAATTTTATTTTGGTTATATTGATGAAAACAGTACCTTAGCATTTAAGGAAACACCAAGTACAGTGATTAAAGCCGAGGGAACATTAACGGGGCTGAAAATTGTTGATGTAAATGAAGATAATAAATTTGAAGTCTTGTTATCTTCATTTGAGTTAAGTGTTAGTAATATAATTGGCGCGTTATTGTCAGGCGGTATAGATCAAAATGTACTTTTGTTTGTACTAAATGATGATGATAGTTATGAAAATGATGCGTTAATTAGTAAGGAAGTTGAATTAAGCTTTAGTTTAACATCAGGGCAAAGTGGCCAACCTATAGTGCTATTAACTGATGTGAACGGTGATGGTCGTCAAGATTTAATTCTGTCTGCGGGCGAAGAAAGGCTATCTATTTTTTTAGGTAATAAAAGTAAGAAATTGTTTAACCGTAAGGCAAGTAAACATAAAATATTATTACCTAAAAATGGTGCATTATTTGAGCAACATGATATTAATTATGATGGTAAAGCCGACTTTATTATGCGTTATGGCCGTTTAGATGATGAGAGTATGGCTAGCAAAGTAACCATACTCATGGTGCAGTGAATTTACTGATTAAATAAAATTACTATAAAGTGGTCGCTAGGCAGCTGTTGTACTTTTTTCATGTTTAGGTGCATTTTTGTGATAGTAACGTAATGCATGCTCTTTCTGACGGCCTTGGCTAAAAGCTGTAACCCGTTTTAAATACCCGATAACACGTGTGCCATGGTCAATATTGTCACTTCCGCATGCATCACACTGTATTAAAGTACGCTTATCTATTTTTTCACACTCATTACAGATGGTGATTTTTACATTAGTACAGAAATAATTGCAGCCTGTTGCTGCAGCCACATTAAATAATTTTAAATACGCTTCGGTAGATAACGTTTCATCTAAATTCAAATGTAAAGCTGAGCCACCATCTAAATATTGAGTAATTTCCTTGCCATGTAGTACAAATTTGTCGAGATGATTGGTGTTGTCATCTTCCACTAAATAAAAGTAAGAATTGTAGCAATCACGGTTGACTTGATAACCATCTTTGCTATCCCATTTAGCATTTTTAATACCTAGATTTTCAGCGGGTACAAATTCAGTGTTAAACATATAACCATAACGTTTTTTGGCTTCTTGATTAGCTTTGTAAATAACTTTTAGCTGACTGCTAACAAAGTCTTTATAAGCTTGGTTATTACTTACGGTTATATTGTTATATTCTGCTGCCTCAGCCATACCATTTATGCCAATGGTTAAAAACTGTTTATCAAGGGTAATAAAACCAGCATCGTAAACAGATAACGCGCCTTGGGCTTTGTAATCTTCCATTAATTTACGGTAAGCAACTTGGTATTTTTGAATTTTTTCTATTTCTGTTTGCAGATCACGACCGTCTTGCACCAGCCTGTTCATGTTTAACGTAATAACGTTAATTGAACCTGTAGCAACACCACCTGCACCTAAGGTATAGGAAAACGTATTGTCGGAAATTTCATTGCGTAACCGGCAGCAAGAGGCAAGAGAATCAGGACTGTCTGATAAGTAAATGAAAAAAGAATTCCCTTGTGCTTTTTGTTCAGCTAATTGGCGAGCAAAATCTAAGTCTTTACACTGCCCATTTTCAGTTAACATGGCGGCAGTCACAACGGGAAATGTTAATACTGATTTTTCGCGTTCCTTATTTAACCAACCAAGAAAGAATTGTTGTAGGCTTTCTACTGTTTGCCAGTTTGGTTTACTGAAATCAGGAAAAACAAAATCGTCAAACATGGCAGCGAAGTAATGTTGATCAAATAATGAAATATTCCAAAAAACACTTTGATAACCACGTGCTGCCGCTGGTTGGTTAATAGCATAAATCACATGCTGCAGGTGATTTTCAATGGCTTTAGTATGTGTGGTTAAATAATCATTACCGTATTCAATGCGAGCAAAATAATCAAAATAAGTAAGGAATTCAACGGTAGCCACAGCACCAGCAAATTGTGCTGAAATAGCAAAAATAAGATTAACAAAAGAGCCACAAAATGACTCTAAGTGTTTAGGCGCTTTTGACTCACCGCCTAGTTTTGTTAAACCGTCAAGTAAGAATGGATACATGCTTACTGAGGTACAGTAGGGTTTTAAACTGGTTTCATCATGTACGTATATTTCATGATTTTCAATTTGTCGTAAGTATTCGTTGGCTAGTTCGTCGTTGAAGGTTTCACGAATTTTGTCTTGCACTAAAGCACGGTTTATTTGCACAAAACAGTCTTTCAATAATTCTGCTTCTAACGTAGCAATATTTTTATGGCTAACATTAGCATTGGCATCCATTTTTGAACCATCAGCAGCATTTTTTGCTAAAAAGTAATGGAGGATGAAATCTTTTTTATTGTTTATTTGTTCTTCATTAAGCCGCAACATTGTTGGTTCCTTCTTTTGTTGAGTGATTGTTTGACTTGTTTAAATGATTCTTTATAAATAAATGATTAAGCGTTTCGCCAGTGTTGACGTTACGAAAAATTTGATTAGTAGTGCTGCTTTCTAAGCCACCAAGTTCGGCTTGCCACGGCCCTGTTTTTAAAAAATTTAAATGTTGAGAAATACTAATATCGATATATTTTTCACCTGAATAGAGGCATGTTTTCAACCCCAAATTTTTGGCAATAAGTAGTTTTTCTATTAATGCATGTCGCTGCCATTCCCCGCCAAAAAATACCACACAGCTGATTAAGCCTTGGTATTTTTTTAGCCATGTAATAAACGCTTTGTTGGTTAGCGCACTGCCATAATTTTCGTTCCATAATTCTGTGCTATGACAGCCCTTACAGCCAACTTTACAACCAGTAATGCTAAAGCATAAGCTGATTTCGTTAGGGACTTCTTGAAAAACGACAGAGGGAGGGAGGCAATTAAACTCCATATAAAAACCTATATATTGTGTTTTGTTTTATTGGTGTGCACAATATATAGTGTTTCTAGGATGTTCGTAGTTGATCCAGATCAAATTTTTTGTTAATGATTTTCTGTATGTTGTGTTTTTGTCCTGTATTTGACACAACATATAGTGTTTTAGTGATAAAGGTGATGCTCGTGTTTTATGTTAGTGTGGTATAAATGTATCATTATCGGTATCATTTAAATTGCTAGTGATATTGGTACCATTAACCACACTTTGAATCGCCACATGAGACACAAGTTAAACAACCATCAAGTTTGATTACCGCGTTGCGTACTTTACACTTAGGGCAGTCCATCGCATTTGGCATGCCAGCGTCTTCATTGTCTACCTGAGTTGAGGTAATTGTCGAGTTATGGTTTTTTAAGTATTCAGCCTTTTTTTCTTCAATAATGGCTTTGGCTTCGTTTGATAGTTCAATAGCTTCAACGGTAACGCCGCAAGTTTTCTCTACATGATAAGCAATAGTATCGGCAATAGCTGAAACCATTGACTCAATGTATCTTGGGTTGCCTCCCCGAGTATGTTGTCCGAACCAACCGGCATTAGGTGACGAGACTTCTCGTAGCTCATCAAGTAGAAACATGTATTCACCACCTTTACGAAAGACAGCCGACATCATAAAGGTGAGGGCATGTACCCATTGAACATTTATTTTGTCTTTGGTGTTAATGAATATTTCATAGGGACGAACTTCTTCTAGTTCTGTACCTTCGTTAAGCACAACGTTTGAAATACTCACGTAGTAGGCGTGATCATACCCTGCGGATGCTTTAATTTTGTAGGTTCTAGAATCTAGCTCTTTAGGTCGTGTGGTTTTTTCAATGACCTCGATAGGCTGAGTTGATTCTTCTGGAATTGCTTGCGTGTTATTTTCTTTGTTTAAAGCAATGTCTTGCTTATTTACTACGGATACGCCGATAATTTTTTTACTGATTTCAATCGGTTTTTGTGTTGAAGATGGTTGTGTCATGATGTATCTCTGTTAAATAATTGATAATGAATCCAGTTGAATAAGTTAAGTTTGCGAGTAAGCTAAAATATATTGATGCTTACTCGCTTTTGTATAAATAGGCATCTAGTTAATGTGCTAAATCAGGTGCTAAAAGCGCCCGTATTGCCCTTCTTTTATTGCGTCAAATAGGTTTGAAGCAATGTGCTCTTGCCCCTCATAAATTACAGTTTCATTGCCTTTAACTTTGATAACTTCGCCGCCTTCAACAGTGAACTGATATTCGGTGTTGGCTAGGTCGGTTTCATTGACAAGTACTCCTGAAAAGTTTTCAGGGTTGAACCTAAATGTAGTACAGCCCTTCAGCCCTTCTGTGTAAGCTTCTAGGTAGACATTTTCAAAATTTTCAAAAGGAAACTCTGTTGGAATATTAACAGTTTTAGAGATTGAGCTGTCGATCCATTTTTGAGCTGCGGCTTGTACTGCGACATGTTCTGATGGGGTTACCGTTGAGGTATCAACAAAACTTTCTGGTAGTTGGGATAAATCTAATGATGATACTGAGCCTATTTTGCTCATGGGCAATTCCCAGTCATTACCATGCGTGCTTTTCATTAAACGTTCGTACGCTAATACTTCGGCAGAACGCACATTAACTTGTTGCTTGGTGGATTTTCCAGGGACAATCACATTACGCTTATAATCATGGGCAAAACTTGGTTCTATCCCATTACTGGCGTTGTTTCCTAATGATAAGGCAATGGTTCCTGTTGGGGCAATAGAGCTGTGATGAGTAAATCGTAGCCCTGTTGCAAGTGCATCTTTTACCCATTTTTCACCTAATTCAGCCACAATATTTTTCATATAACGACTGTAATTAACGTGTAATTCAACCCCTTTAACTTGATCACCTAACTTGTATTTTTCTGCTAATTCAGGACGTTTATGTAATAAAGCACCGGTTATGGTATACATTTCGTTTAAGAATGGTGCACCGCCTTTTTCTTTTGCCAGCTTGGTTGCTTCTCGCCATCCTTCTAATGCAAGGTGTTTAGTCACTTCTCGGGTAAATTCTACCGAATTGTTTTTACCGTATTTCATACCAAGCATGGTCATGGCTGAGCCTAAACCTAAATAACCCATGCCGTGGCGGCGTTTGTTTTCTATTTCAGCTACTTGCTCAGGCAAAGGTAAACCGTTAATTTCTACTACGTTATCTAACATACGTGTGAAAATACGAACAACTTTTTTAAAGCGCTCCCAATCAAAACTCGCTTGTGCGGTGAATGGATTACTGACAAAAGCAGTTAAGTTAATAGACCCCAATAAGCAAGACCCGTTTGGTGGTAATGGCTGCTCTCCACAGGGATTGGTTGCCCGAATTAGCTCGGCAAACCAATTGTTATTATATTCATTCACTTTATCAATCAAAATAAAACCTGGCTCCGCATAGTCATAAGTTGCATTCATGATCATGTTCCACAAATTTTTTGCGCGGATTGTTTTATATACTTTACAGGCAGTTTCACCTGCATGGTTTACTATGTAACCGTCCATTGTTAATGGCCATTCACGCCAGATTACTTCATCAGTATTATTGTCAGGCTCATAGTTAAGTCCTAACAGATTAATTTCATTTTTATTGGTAGGGAAAACTAATTGCCAATCGGCATCAGCTTTGACCGCCTCCATAAATGGGTCGGTAATTAATATGGATAAGTTAAATTGGCGTAAACGGCCATCCTCACGTTTTGCTTTGATGAATTCCATGATGTCTGGATGTTGGCAATCAATTGTGCCCATTTGCGCACCGCGGCGTCCACCAGAAGAGGAAACGGTTTTACACATGGTGTCGAAAATATCCATGAAGGGTAAGGGGCCTGATGTGGTTGCACCTGCACCCGCAACAAAACCGCCGTCTGGGCGAATGGTTGAAAAATCATAACCTATACCACAACCTGCTTTTAGCGTTAAGCTTGCTTTACTAACGGCTTCACCCACGATACCTTGCATTGAATCTTCAATAGTTGCGGATACCGTACAATTAATGGTTGATGCCGTAGGTTTTTGTTCGTCAGCACCTGCATTTGAAATAATACGCCCTGCGGGTATTGCGCCATTCATTAATGCCCATAAAAATTCTTCACGGTATTTTTTTTGTTTTGCTGGAGTTGTTTCTACGTTTGCAATTGCCTCTGCAACACGCTCAAATGTATCGATAACGCTATGGTCAACAGGCGTACCTGATGAGGTTTTTAATTGATACTTTGAACGCCAAATATCTTGAGAAGCAAGTTGTAAATGATTGGGATCAAAAACGGCTGACGTTGTGAGAGCATCTTCCATAATATTTTCTTTAATTATCTCATTATTCATTATTTATCTTCTTATGATTTTTAGCATAGTGCGGTGAAATGACCGCTCTATAACAGACGGACACCCGTGATTTTTATAAATTGAATAGTTGATCGAAATCACATGTTTGTCAACGTAATTCTATATGTTGTGTTGTTTGTTTGATTTGGCACAATATATGGTGTTATTGTTTTTTTATTCTGAGCGTAATAATACCAAGTTGATTAAGTTCTTTCCCGCTCAGTGAGAATTAAAAGACTTAGAAGCAAGGCATTGATTTTAAGAAAGGGGCTAGAGTTAGAAAGGGGAAATAGCTCCCCTTTTAATAGAAAAATAAAGAAAAAGTTAGTTTAAGTTAGTTAAGAAAAGCCTGATAGGCAAGATTTTCTGTTGCTTCTTCGAACTGATAGCCTAAGGCATTTAAATGTTCAAAAAACTCACTTTCTTTATCCTTGCTGACTTCAAAACCAGCGAGTACTTGACCAAATGCTGCACCATGATTTCGGTAATGAAAGAGAGTGATGTTAAAAATGCCACCCATAGCATCAAGGAATTTTTCTAATGCACCTGGATGTTCAGGAAACTCAAAACTAAATAGGCGTTCATCCCTATTTGCGGTTTTGTTTTTTCCACCGATCATATATCTAACATGCAGTTTTGCTAATTCATTCTCGGTGAAATCATTAACCTGATAGTTAGCATTACTTAAAAGGTCAAGTATTTGATGACGCTCCTGCGTGTTGCCACTTAAACGAACACCCACAAAAACATTCGCATTTGCTTCGCCTGTATAGCGATAATTAAACTCGGTAATCGCTCTATTGCCAATGGTTTGGCAAAAACGTTTAAAGCTGCCTTTTTCTTCGGGGATTGTTACAGCAAGCACTGCTTCTTTTTTCTCGCCTAATTCACAACGTTCAGAAACATAACGTAAACTATGAAAGTTCATGTTAGCACCTGATAATATAGCAACTAATGACTGATCAGTTTTATCGTTTGTCGAACAGTATTTTTGTAGTCCCGCTAGTGATAATGCGCCTGCAGGTTCAGCGATAACGCGTGTTTGTTCAAAAATATCTTTAATTGAGGCACAAATTTCATCGGTGCTTACGGTAATTACATCATCACAGTAACGTTTAATTAAATTAAATGTATGCTCACCAATGCGTTTTACTGCAACACCGTCAGCAAATAATCCTACTTGAGGTAAATTTACAGGTTCACCAGCAGCTAAGGCGGCTTTCAAACATGCAGAATCTTCGGCTTCTACACCAATAATTTTAGTGTTTGGACTTAATTGCTTTAAATAAACAGCGATGCCAGCAAGTAAGCCACCACCACCCACAGGAACAAAAACGACATCAGTTTTAGCATGTTGCTGTAATAGTTCTTTGGCTACTGTGCCTTGACCCACAATAACGTCTACATCGTCAAAAGGGTGGATCAAGGTTTTGTTTTCCGCTTTTGCATATTCAATGGAAGCTTCTTGTGCTTCATTAAAACTATTACCCACTAAGCGAACTTCACCACCAAAACGCTTTACATTGTCAACTTTGATGTCTGGGGTTGTTTTAGGCATAACAATGGTTGCTTTTATGCCTAATTTACTAGCAGCAAGCGCTAAACCTTGAGCATGATTACCTGCCGAAGCAGCAATAACGCCATGAATACATTCAGCTTCGCTTAAATTAGAAAGCTTGTTGTAAGCACCTCGTAACTTAAATGAATGCACAGGTTGTTGATCTTCTCGTTTTAAATAAATTTGATTATTTAGACGGGTAGATAATTTTGTTAAGTGTGTCAGCTCTGTTTCAATAGCAATATCATAAACAGGTGCAAGTAATATGCGTCTTAAATAATCAAGTTGCTCGGCATGCTGTGCGAGCAACGCTTGGCTTTGCGTATTCGTCATTATTTACCTACAAGTCCGTCGAGTAAATCACGGTTTCTTACCGCGCCTTTATCAGCACTGGTTGCTAACATGGCATAGTTTTTTAACGCATAGCTAATTGGACGAACTCGGTCTTTAGGTTTCCATGCATTGCTCCCTTTAGCTTCCATTGCTGCTTTACGCTCAGCCATTATTTCACTGCTAACGTCTAAG
The DNA here is from genome assembly GCF_053543955.1 of Colwellia sp. E150_009. NCBI lineage: Bacteria > Pseudomonadati > Pseudomonadota > Gammaproteobacteria > Alteromonadales > Colwelliaceae > Colwellia > Colwellia sp. E150_009. The sequence goes on along the minus strand of NZ_JBHFOM010000017.1, from coordinate 50,785 downwards.
TTAATGCTACGATTTGGAATATCAATATGAATAATATCTCCTTGTTCAACTAAGGCGATAGCGCCGCCATTAGCAGCTTCTGGAGAAACATGACCGATTGATAAGCCTGATGTACCACCCGAGAAACGCCCATCAGTAAGTAATGCACATTTTGCACCTAATCCCATTGATTTTAAGTAAGTGGTTGGGTATAACATTTCTTGCATGCCTGGGCCGCCTTTAGGGCCTTCATAGCGAATAACAACAACTTCGCCTGCAACCACTTTACCGTCAAGAATTCCTGCAACAGCATCATCTTGGCTTTCAAAAATATGAGCAGGGCCAGTGAATATTAGATTGTCGTCACTTACGCCTGCGGTTTTTACCACACAGCCGTCAATGGCTATGTTACCCGATAATACTGCTAACCCGCCTTCAGTTGAAAAAGCATTATCAATACTACGAATACAACCATTTGTTCTATCATCATCTAAGGTATCCCAACGACAATCTTGGCTAAAGGCTTTAGTAGTACGAATACCTGCAGGGCCAGCACGATAGAATTTTTTAATGTCTTCATCATCAGTTAAGGTAATATCGTATTTGGCAATGACATCAGCTAACGAGGTACCCAATATGTTATGTACATCTGTTTTTAATAAGTTAGCACGAGCTAATTCGCCTAAAATTGCAATGACACCACCCGCACGATGTACATCTTCCATATGATACTCTGGGGTAGATGGTGCGACTTTACATAGTTGCGGCACAAGACGTGATAATTTATCCATATCTTCCATGGTGTAATCTATTTCAGCTTCTTGGGCGATGGCAAGTAGATGTAAAATAGTATTTGTTGAACCGCCCATGGCAATATCTAAGCACATGGCATTGGCGAAAGCGCTTTTATTAGCGATATTACGCGGTAGGGCTGAATCATCGTTATCTTGATAATAACGTTTAGTTAACTTAACAATTTGTTTACCAGCATTCAAAAATAAATTTTCGCGATCGGCATGAGTCGCTAACATAGAGCCATTGCCTGGTAGGGCTAAACCGAGTGCTTCTGCTAAACAGTTCATTGAGTTGGCGGTAAACATACCAGAACATGAACCACAAGTAGGACAAGCTGAACGTTCTACTTGATCACTTTGATCGTTACTCACTTCAGGATCGGCACCTTGAAGCATAGCATCAACTAAATCTAGTTTAATGATTTGTTCGCTTAGTTTGGTTTTGCCTGCTTCCATGGGGCCGCCTGAAACAAAAATTACAGGAATATTAATGCGCATAGCTGCCATCATCATGCCTGGGGTAATCTTGTCACAGTTAGAAATACAAACCATGGCATCAGCACAATGAGCATTCACCATATACTCTACAGAATCGGCGATTAAATCACGAGAAGGTAAGCTATACAGCATACCGCTATGACCCATAGCAATACCGTCGTCTACAGCAATGGTATTAAATTCTTTAGCAACACCACCTGCTTCTTCAATAGCACCAGCAACAAGTTGTCCCATGTCTTTTAAATGTACATGGCCAGGCACAAATTGAGTAAAAGAGTTAACAACGGCAATGATTGGCTTACCAAAATCGCCATCAGTCATTCCTGTAGCACGCCAGAGAGCTCGAGCGCCAGCCATATTACGGCCTTGAGTTGAAGTTGCTGATCTTAATTTAGGCATGATATTGAGTCCCGTTTTGAATATAGAGTCGTAAATTTGATTTTGAATATGTGGTTGAGCTTGGTTATTAAGCAAAGTAAAAATGGCACTGGTTGAAGTTAGTGCCTTATTCAACGATGCTTCAATGTTAAAACTTACCTATTGCTATTTAACTCATTCTTTTAATGAAAATTAAGCCTATAACGATTTAATTAATAGGCCGTATAGTAGTTAAATATTTTATAGTGCTTTTAATAAGGTATTAAGCACTACATTCTTTTTTATTAGATAGCTGTGATGTCTTATTGTCTACTTTGACACTCTTGATGTCGACCAGTTTATTAATTTGGTCAATTAAAAGCGTAATAGGACGATCACTACTGACTAATAATTCAATGGTAGCGATATTGTTGGCGTTATTAACGCTGGCTGTAATGCCATCGATTAAAAAACCTCGATAACGCGTTACTTGTAAAATTCGTTCTAGTACAACCTGTTTATCATCAGTCATGATGATTAACGTATATTTATTGAAAGACAAGGTGTTCATGTTAAGCGCTCTCCATCATTTCGTTGTTGGCACTGTTAGGTGGTACTAATGGCCAAACATTTTCACAAGCATCAATTTTCACTTGTAGTAAGTATGGGCCGTCGTGATCTAACATTTCATTTATTGCGGCAGTGACTTCATTTTTCTTTGTTATTTGTTTTGCTTTGATATCAAAAGCGCGCGCTAACATACAAAAATCAGGATTGTCTGCTAAATCAGTTTCACTTAAGCGACCGTCGAAAAATAAGTCTTGCCATTGGCGTACCATGCCAAGTTTTGCGTTATCAATCAGCACTATTTTAACAGGAATTTGGTAGCGTTTAATAGTTGCTAATTCTTGTACATTCATCATAATTGAACCATCACCTGAAACAGCTATTACCGTGTCATGTGGTCGGCTAATTTGAGCACCAATTGCCGCAGGTAAACCAAAGCCCATGGTTCCCATGCTACCGCTGGTTAAAAAGTTACAAGGATCATCAAAAGTCATGTGTTGTGCTGCCCACATTTGATGTTGACCAACATCGGTAGTGACACAGGTATTTTTTGGCATTAAATCACTAACTTCTTTTAACACAGCAGGTGCAAAAATACTCTCACCAGGATGGTCGTAACGCCATGCACAGTTAGCTTTCATTTCTTGTACTTTTGTTTGCCAAACTTCAATATTTAAAGGCATGGTAAGCAAGGGTAAGTTGGCCTTTAAATCACCTAAAATTGGCGCGTCAGTTTTTCTACGCTTATTAATTTCGGCCGTGTCTATATCAAAATGTATTACTTTGGCATCTGGGGCAAATTGGTCTAGTTTACCTGTTACTCTGTCATCAAAGCGAGCGCCCACAGCAATCAATAAGTCACAGTCGTGCACAGCCAAATTAGCAGCTTTAGTACCATGCATACCTAACATGCCAATATAGTTTGCATTGGTATTATCTAAGGCACCTAAACCTTTTAATGTAGAAACAGATGGAATGCCTGTTGTTTTAGCAAATGCTCTTACTTCATCAATAGCGTTTGCCATACCAACGCCACCACCAACATAAAGAATGGGTTGTTTAGCATGAGTTAATAAATCAAGCGCTTTGGTAATGTCTGCCAATGGTAATTTAACTTTGTTTTTAAGTGGTGCTGCTGATTTGAAGTTTTGCACTACAGTGGCCATTTGTACGTCTTTGGGAATATCTACAAGTACAGGGCCTTGTCTACCTTCAAGCGCTATTTCAAAGGCTTGGTGTAAAACATCTTCTAATTCATCTACGTGGTGCACTTGAAAAGAATGTTTAGTACAAGCAAGCGATAAGCCAAAGATATCAGTTTCTTGAAAAGCATCACTACCCATAGCAGCAGTGGGCACTTGGCCTGTGATAGCAATAAGAGGAATAGAGTCAGCAAGGGCATCTGCAAGACCAGTAATTAAGTTAGTTGCACCGGGGCCTGATGTAGCCATACAAACACCAATTTTACCTGACGCTCGGGCATAACCGACTGCGGAAAATGCAGCGCCTTGCTCGTGTCGACAAAGAAAATGTTTTACATTACTGTCATACAATGCATCGTAGATAGGCATGATGGCGCCGCCAGGATAGCCAAAAATATGGTGTACGCCGTGTTGTTCGAGTACGTTAAATAGTAATCCGCCGCCAGTTAACGGTTTGCTGTCAGTCATGATAGTTCCAAAGTTGCTTAGTGTTTTAAATTATGCTCCAAAAAAACAAAACCCTCGGTTCTTTCGAAGCGAGGGTTAGTATTTCTGTTTTGCTTTTTTTAGCTCAATGAAATCCCTCGAGATGATTTTACCACCACGACGAGGACGTTAATAATAATTACGTTAATAATTGAGTTAAAGTTTTGCATTGTTATATGATTCGTCTTTTCTATGTTAAATACAAAGTTAAAATGAGTAAAACTGAAAATTTATAGTTATTTAATGAATTTTTATGCACAGTTCAATCTCTTTTTAAATTAGTACCATAGCTCTAATGTTTTGAGCAAGCTTTTTTTTTCAATTTTTCGCTCTATCTAAATAAGTAAACGTTATATGAGACGGTGGTTGTTAAATGCACTGTTATGAAAAGTTTAAGAAAAAGTTAGAATTATAAAGAATAGTTTCCTACACTAAACAAAAGGAATTAACTAAATGGAATTATTATGTCTCTCGCTTGTGTTTATAGCCGTGCTCGTGTTGGTTTAGAATCCCCTCTTGTGACAGTTGAAGTGCATTTAGCGAATGGCTTACCTGCTTTTCATATTGTTGGTTTACCTGAAACTTCTGTTAAAGAGTCTAAAGACCGTGTCCGCAGTGCTATTATCAATTGTGGTTATGAGTTTCCTGCAAAAAGAATAACCATTAATTTAGCGCCAGCCGACTTACCCAAGGAAGGTGGGCGTTTTGACTTACCTATTGCGGTTGGTATTTTGGCTGCGTCTGGGCAAATTCCTCAAGTTGATTTAGCCCAGTATGAATTTGCAGGTGAGCTGGCGCTATCAGGTGAATTAAGAGCGATTATAGGTGAGATTCCTATGGCAATGTCTTGTTGTGAAAATAATCGAACTTTAGTATTGCCTATGCAAAATAGTGAACAAGCAAGTTGGGTGAAAGAGGCTAAGATTCACGCTATTGATCATCTTAGTCAACTTTATCCGCATTTTTCAAGGCAAACATTGTTACCTTTCGTACAAGAAAAATCGTTAGAAGAATTTAGCGATATTAATACGTTAGATATTAGTGATGTAATTGGGCAGCCGTTAGCAAAACGTGCTTTAGAAATTGCAGCCAGTGGTAATCATAATTTACTCTTTATTGGTCCTCCAGGCACTGGGAAAACCATGCTCGCAAGTAGGTTAGCAGGTATTTTACCCAAAATGACGGAACAAGAGGCACTAGAAGTTGCGGCTATTCAATCTATAAGTAATCAAAGTATTAGTGAAAAATCGTGGTTAACTCGACCGTTTAGAGCACCACATCATACGGCTTCGTCAGCAGCATTAGTGGGGGGAGGTAGTCAACCAAAGCCGGGTGAAATTTCGTTAGCACACAATGGGGTGTTATTTTTAGATGAGTTGCCAGAATTTGAACGTAAGGTGTTAGATGTATTACGCGAACCGATGGAATCAGGCGAAGTGACTATTTCTCGAGCTATGCATAAGCAAAGTTTTCCTGCGCGTTTTCAACTGATTGCGGCGATGAACCCTAGTCCAACAGGGTTTTACAATGATAATCGTAGTACGCCTGAGCAGGTATTACGTTATTTGAACCGTTTATCTGGCCCCTTTTTAGATAGAATTGATATCCAAGTTGAAGTTGCTCGGTTACCTCGGGGTACTTGGGCTGGTGATACTGACGCAAATGAAACCAGTGAGGTTGTACAAGAACGAGTACAGGCGTGTCGATTAAAACAATTAGCGCGTCAAGGTAAAGCCAATGCTCATTTAGGAACGAGTGAATTAAAAAGTTTTTGCCATTTATCGTTTGATGACAATGAGTTCCTTGAACTTGCCGTTGAAAAATTAGGTCTTTCTACTCGGGCTCATCATAAAATTTTAAAAATAGCCCGAACGTTGGCTGATATGAATGGCTGTGATGAGATACTTCATGAGCACCTCGTTGAAGCATTGTCTTATCGAGCGATGGATCGCTTATTACGTCACTTAACTAGTTCAGTTGCGGTGTAGTTATTTTAAATGAGTCTTTTAAAATTAACTGATTGAGGAAAAAAATGCTTTGATAAGCGGTTGCGCTCTAGACTGATTTAAACAACAGATACCTAACTCAAACGGTTCTATTTCACCAACATCTGCCAAGTATTGCACTCGATCTTTCACCGGACTATTTTCAACAACTACTTGTGGCACTATACCCACACCACAGCCTAAAGCGACCATGCTCACTAAGGCCTCATGACCTGAAACGGTTGCGTAAATATTGGCTTTTCCTTGTTGTTTCTTGCGATACCAATATTCAAACCGTTTACGTGCAGTTCCGTGTTCTGGCAATATAATGGGTAACTCTGACCAAGGGATAGCTTTATTTTGTAGTTTATCAAGTTGCAAAAGGTGTAGCACTCGGCACTGCATGGTGGGAGCAATCACAGCTAAAGGAATGGTGGCAAGGTGATGAAAATAAACACTGCGAGGTAAATTTTCTGGGTAAGCAGAAATAGCCATATCAACTGATTTATTTTGCACTAGCTCTAAACCATCAGCAGCATCACCTGTGGTTAACATAATTTCAACCAAGGGATGTTGACTACGAAAGCGCTCAAGCAAAGGAGGCAGGTGACTATAGGCAGCAGTAACAGAACAATAAATATGAAGTTTACCCGTTAATAATTCTGTTTTTTCATCTAACGAATTTTTAAAGGATTGCCATTGTTCTAATTGTTGTTCTGCATACAGTTTAAATTTTTTACCTACGTCAGTTAACACCACACTACGATTATCTCGATGCAGTAAATCGCTGCAAACCTCTTGCTCTAAGCGTTGAATTACACGGCTTAAGGTAGAAGGACTGACATGAAAAGCTACTGCTGTTTTACCAAAATGTAGTGTTTGGCTTAAATGCACAAACATGGCTAGTGCTTTTTTATCCATAATTTACTCCGTTAGAATAATTATTTTACTAACATCATATGTATTATTGCATAATATGAAACATATAGATGCAAATATATCATTTTGTGCAATGTTTGTTTTGCGTTATGCTCTGTTCAACTTAAAAACTATTAGTTAGCATGCTAACGTTAGTTAACCATTATTTTAGAATACTGAATAGGAACTACCATGAGCAATTATTTTAATACCTTAAGCTTACGTGAAAAGCTTGGCCAATTAGGCAAATGTCGTTTTATGAAGCGTGAAGAGTTCAGCGATGGCTGTAACTTCATTAAAGATTGGAATATTGTTATTGTGGGTTGTGGTGCACAAGGTTTAAACCAAGGTTTAAACATGCGCGATTCTGGCTTAAATATTTCTTACGCTCTACGTGAAGCGGCGATCACGTCAAAACGTCAATCTTGGCAGTGGGCTACTGAAAACGGTTTTACTGTAGGTACTTATGCAGAATTAATTCCACAAGCAGATTTAGTTTTAAACTTAACGCCTGATAAACAACATACTTCAGCAGTAACGGCGGTTATGCCACACATGAAGCAAGGTTCAACTTTAGCTTACTCACATGGTTTCAATATTGTTGAAGAAGGCATGCAAATTCGCGATGATATTACCGTGGTAATGGTTGCGCCTAAGTGTCCAGGTACTGAAGTACGTGAAGAATATAAACGTGGTTTTGGTGTACCAACACTTATCGCTGTTCATCCTGAAAATGATCCACAAGGTAATGGTTTAGCGATTGCTAAAGCTTATGCAAGCGCAACGGGTGGTGACAGAGCAGGTGTTCTTGAGTCTTCGTTTATTGCTGAAGTTAAGTCTGACTTAATGGGTGAGCAAACAATTCTATGTGGTATGTTACAAACAGCAGCTGTATTAGGGCACAAGCAATTAGTTGAACAAGGTGTTGATGCGGGTTACGCTCGTAAATTGCTACAATATGGTTTAGAAACTACCACTGAAGGTTTAAAGCACGGCGGTATCACTAACATGATGGATCGTTTATCAAACCCAGCGAAAATTAAAGCGTTTGATATGTCTGAAGAACTAAAAGTTATTTTACGTCCGTTATTTGAAAAACATATGGATGACATCATTGAAGGTCGTTTTTCTGCAACTATGATGGAAGACTGGGCAAACGATGATGTTAATTTATTAACATGGCGTGCAGAAACTGCTGAAACTTCTTTTGAGTTAGCTCCTGATTGTGATACAGAGATCACCGAACAAGAATATTACGATAAAGGAATTTTTGTTGTTGCTATGATTAAAGCGGGTGTTGAGTTAGCGTTTGAAGCAATGGTTGCGGCAGGTATTATTGATGAGTCTGCATACTACGAGTCATTACATGAAACACCATTAATCGCTAACTGTATAGCGCGCAATAAATTATATGAAATGAATGTTGTTATTTCTGATACAGCAGAGTACGGTAACTATTTATTTACGCATGCAGCTGTACCTTTATTATCAGAATTTACTAGCAAATTAACGCTAGAAGAATTAGGTGGTGGTATTACCAATCCATCAAATGGCGTTGATAATGTGCGTTTAATTGAAGTGAATGAAGCTATTCGCAGCCATGGCGTTGAGTTAATTGGTAAAAAACTTCGTGGTTATATGACAGACATGAAAAGAATTGTTGAAGCTAACTAGTCCATACTAGCTTAGAAAAATAAACGTAAAACGGCATTAAATTTTCGTAAGTTAGTGCCGTTTTTTATTGTTAAAAATAGTTTGAAAATTGATAGGAAAATAAAATGACTGAATTTACTAACATAACAATCACTAAAGCAGCTAATGTTTATTTTGATGGCAAAGTAACTAGCCGTAAAATTACATTCACAGATGGCAGTTTTAAAACGTTAGGTATTATGATGCCTGGTGATTATAAATTTGGCACAGCAGAAAAGGAATTAATGGAAATAACAGCTGGCGAATGTGAGATATTATTGCCAGAAAGTAATGAATGGCAAACAATTAAAGGTGGTGAATCTTTTTATGTACCAGCTAATAGCGAATTTGAAATTAAAGCAAAAACTATTGTTGATTATTGTTGTAATTACATCAGCGAATAACTATATCAGTGAGTAATTAAGACGTGACTATTTTTGATAGTATTGATATATACCAAGCCCTGATTCTTATGGTGATAGGATTAATGGCGGGTGTTATTAATACGCTTGCTGGAGGTGGATCAAATTTATCATTGCCTGCGTTGATGATGTATGGTTTGCCTGCTGATGTTGCTAATGCAACCAATAGAGTGAGCGTATTTATGCAGTCGTTGACTGCTGCTCGTGGTTTTTATCAGCATGATAAACTTGATACAACGTCAATTAAAGACAGTTTTTTTCCTCTTTTCATTGGCGGATTAGTTGGGGCAATAATAGCCTCTTATCTTAATGTAGAATTACTCAAACCTTTACTCCTTGGCACTATGATAGTGGTGTCTTTATGGGTAATTTTCAAAAGTGATACTAATACAGTAGATATTGGTAAGAGAAAAAGCTGTTATGACAGTAAACTTGGGCTTTTAGCAACCTTTGCTGCTGGCTTTTATGGTGGTTTTATTCAAGCAGGTGTTGGTTTTGTGTTGATAGCGACTTTTGTTGGCATGTTAAATTATGATTTACTACGTGCTAATGCAATGAAAGTAGTTGCGACAGTAGTGTTTACTAGCATTGCGTTAGTGGTTTTTATTGTTAGAGATCAAATTGCTTGGTTACCTGGAATATTGTTAGGTGTTGGTAGTATTGTAGGTGCTCAAATTGCTGTTAAGTTTGCCGTTGAAGTCAAAGCAAAAACCTTGAAAATTATGGTACTAGTGATGACCCTTTTTGCAAGTGCTGCTGCTTACTTTCAATAGACAACAGTGTTAAATAAGGCAAAAATCACTTGTTTTAATGGGTATTCGTCAAAATAGAATAATTATTACTTATTAAATTTATTAACAGCAGTCAGTAATTGTCGACAAGAAACTTGACCCACTAGTTCGCCATTTTCAACGACAGGTCTACGACGATGCTTTTTGAGTAACATATCTTGAGCAACATCAATGATGTCATCATTAGGGTGGGCAACCACGATATTTTCTTTGGTCATATACTCACTAACTGTGCCAACACCAACATTATTATAAGTTGCTTGAAGTACAGCCGCTAAACAATCCATTTCTGAAAGCACTCCCACGAGGGCTTTATCTTTATTGATGACACAAACCCCTGATACTTTATTGTCTATGATGGCTTTCATTGCATCGAATAGATTAGCATCTTCTTTAACCTTGATTGGACTAGTAACCATATAATCACGTAGGTCAACTGACTGAAGCATAGTAAAATTCCTTATAACGTAACCAAAATTATCATCATGAAAATGACAAGCTGTATATTTTATTTGAGTCTGAGATACTAATACAAAACTAAATAACCTGAGCTCAGGTTAAATAGAATAAAAAATCACATCTAAAATAAGTTAAAGCCCTCTATCATTATCTATTAAAACCCTCTGTCTATTAAGTTATAGCACATGAATTTACAGATGAGTTAATTCAATTGATATTATTCAGTATAAAGAGTGCTTTATTGGTATATTTTTTCAGCCCAACGCGCTAAACCTGATGTAACACTACCAAAGTGATCACCAACAACAATAGGGATGTTAGGCATCTGTTGTTGTAAAAAATCACTTAACACGGGTGATTTAGCTGTGCCACCAGTAACAAAAATAACTTCTGGTTGGCATTGCGCCTGATTTACCGCTGATTGCATTAAATTTCCGATGCTTGAGAGTGTACGTGCATTGGCTGTACACAGTGTTTCTTTAGTTACGTCAGCACTGAGTTGTTCGCTAATGTTATCTAAATTAATGGTGTGCTTATCATGTTCTGATAAGGCTATTTTAGCTTGCTCAGCAGCGTTAACTAATTGATAACTAAGTTTGTGATCATGTACCGTTAATAATCGTTCGACCATTTCGGTGTTTTGGGCATCTCGAGACAGTTGTACTAGATCTCGTCTGTTCTTTGCGCTATAAAATGCTGTTTGCTCATTAATATTATTGATAGCTAAGGCTTGGTAAAAACTACTGGTAGGCATGGGTTTGCCAGTTTTCAATAAACTATTCATCCCTAAGCTTGGCATAATGCCTTGTAAGGCGAGTTGAATATCAAAATCGTTGCCTGCAATACGTACACCGCTATGGGCTAATAAATGTTGTGTACGGTCTTCACAACTACTTAACTTGGGCCCCATTAATAAGAGAGAACAATCACTTGTGCCACCGCCAATATCAACAACTAATACACGAGTTTCCTTTGTTAAACTTGCTTCAAACTCAAAACCAGCCGCGACAGGTTCAAATTGAAATTCAACGTTTTTAAAGCCAATGCGTTTAGCTGCGTTAGTCAATACCTCTATGGCTTGTCTGTTACTCTCTTCACCGTGTAACCCTTGAAAGTTTATTGGTCGTCCGATAACAGTTTGGGTTATTTCATAGCCTAGCGTTGTTTCAGTGAGTTTTTTAACATTACTCATCATTGCTGCGACAATATCTTCAAATAATTGAATTTGTAGTGGTGCTAAACCGCTAGCGCCAAGAAAAGATTTAGGCGATTTGATATAGTAGCCTTCTTCTGGATCTTCCAAATACTTATTCAAAGCTGATTTACCAAAGACCAACTCACTATCAATGCCATCTAAAGCAAGCTCACGTTGCGCTCTTTGTCCTTTTAAAAGTTGTATTTTACGTTCAGTTGCAAAATCAGCTTGTTGCTCACCTTTTAATTGTTGATGTAACCAGTGCGTGATGATGTCGCGATCAGGAGCATATAAGTTTGACGCAATTGTATTGTTATTTAATAGCGAGACTATTTTAGGTTGACCATTGTTCATCACTGCAACACTACAATTGGATGTACCATAATCAAAACCTATCATCTTTTACCTACTTAATATCGACTAAAAACGGCCGCATAGAATACTTAGTTAACGCCTCAGGTACAAGTACCATATGACAGTAAATATATTTTATGGTGAACAAAGCAGTAACAGGCTGCCGATTTAGATGAAGTTAAATAAAGCGTACTAAAACGTGGTAATCATCTTTGTATAAAATTGATTATCACTTGTGAAAGGATATTGTTTTAAATTAGTTTAATATTTTCAATTCTATCTAAAATCTATCATAATCCGTTTAAAGAAGGCACGGTATTTCGTGTTTATGCAAGAGGTGGTTATGTCTCATACAATCAAACAGTTTTTATCTGATCCAGAATTGCTATTAAATGCTGTAGGCGAGGGGGTTTATGGTTTTGATGCTCAAGGAAATGCTGTTTTTGTTAACCCAGCTGCGGAACATATGACTGGTTGGCCTGCACATGAATTATTAGGTAAAAATATTCACGAGTATCATCATCATAGTCATGAGAACGGTGATGAATATCCTGTAGAGCAATGTGAAATTTATAACACCATGCGTGATGGTGTAAAACGACGAGTAACGAATGAAGTATTTTGGCGAAAAGATGGTAGTTTTTTTCCCGTAGAATATACGTCAACACCTGTGTACAAAGCGGGAGAGCTTATTGGAGCCGTTGCTGTTTTTCGTGATGTAAGCCAACAAAAGTTGACCGATTTTAATTTGCGTGAGGCTTTAAAGAAAGTAAATGAACTAAGCGAAAAACTTCAAGAAGAAAATACTTATTTGCAAGATGAAATAAATAAAAGTTGGACAGGATCAGGGTTAGAAGGCATTAGTCCTCTATTCAAAGGATTATTAGATCAAATAAAAATTGTTAGCCAAACAGATAGTACTGTTTTAATTTTAGGTGAAAATGGAACCGGAAAGGAAGTAGTTGCTCGCAATTTGCATCAATTAAGCCATCGATGTAATTCTCCATTAGTTAAAGTTAACTGTTCGGCATTTAGTGCTAATTTATTAGAATCCGAATTGTTTGGTCATGAAAAAGGGGCTTTTACAGGGGCGAATGAAAGACGTAAAGGGCGTTTTGAGTTAGCAGATAAAGGCACGTTATTTTTAGATGAAATTGGTGAGCTGTCAGCAGAAGCTCAAACAAAATTATTGAGAGTACTACAAGAGCGTGAATTTGAACGAGTGGGTGGCAGTAAAACAATAAAAGTTGATATTAGGGTCATTGCTGCTACCAACAGAAATTTATTATCTATGGTTGAACAAGGTTTATTTAGAATGGACTTATACTACAGGTTAAATGTATTTCCAATAGAAGTGCCTGCATTAAGAGATAGAATTGATGATATTCCATTGCTGTGCAACAGTATTTTACATAAGTTAAATCAGAAGCTTAATAAGAATATAACAGGAATAAATAATCGTAGTTTAATTAAGTTATCTCACTATGATTGGCCAGGAAACATTAGAGAATTACAAAATATTCTTGAGCGCGAAGTTATTTTATCGAATTCAAAAATTCTAAATATTAAACAAAATTTTAATCATCATCCAAAGAATAGCATCTCAACTAAAAGCACTTTAGCTGAGGTTGAAAAGAATTATATTATTGAGGTATTAACTGCTTGTCAGTGGCGTATAGGCGGTAATGCTGGCGCGGCGAAAATTCTGGGCATGCCTGATAGCACGTTGAGATCAAAAATGAAAAAACTCAATATAGTTCGCTAATATTGAAAACTACACGATATATCGCTTATTCGCGATATATCGTGTAAATAATATATGTATAGATTTATTTAATATATTAAAATCAATGTGTTATTGTTTTTTATTGTTGGCCTGTTTTTTGTTATAGCTTGGTAAATTAATTATTAAGCTGTTGTTAGCAATGAACTTTGATCTTCAAGAAGAAAACCTAATTATTAAACCCTATAAATCTAATCAGTCAATTTATGTTCGAGAGCAGAAAGGGGATTATCAAAAAATTCGACGACTACTAAGCTGGATATTAATTTTTATATTCATTTTACTCCCATTTATTCAATACAACGGCCAGCAAGCTGTATTGCTTGATATTGCCAAGCAACAGTTTAGATTTTTTTCTGTAACCTTTTGGCCACAAGATTTTATTTTGTTAGCCAGTATTTTCATGGTTGGAGCTTTTTCGTTATTTTTTGTGACATCTTGGTTAGGGCGTGTGTGGTGTGGTTTCGTTTGTCCACAAACTGTATGGACATTAGCTTATGTGTGGGTAGAGCATCGAGTTGAAGGAACGAGAAATCAAAGAATTGCACTTGATAAACAGCCAATGACATTCAATAAATTTCATAAAAAAAGTATAAAACATTTTCTATGGTTATTAATGTCTTTTATTAGTGCTAGTACCTTTATTTCTTATTTTATTCCTGTTACCCAGTTATATAGTAATATTATCCAATTGGATTGCTCTGCTATAGTGACGTTTTGGTTATGTTTTTTTACGTTATGTACCTATGGTAATGCGGGTTGGTTAAGAGAAAAAGTTTGTACTGACATGTGTCCCTATGCAAGGTTTCAAGCGGCAATGTTTGATAAAAGTACCTTGCTTGTGGCCTATAATAAATCTCGTGGTGAAAAAAGATCACCACGTAAATTGAAAGATGACCCCAAGGCGCTTGGCTTGGGTGATTGTGTTGATTGTAATCTTTGTGTAGACGTTTGTCCTACAGGTATAGATATACGAAATGGCTTACAATATGAATGTATTAATTGTGCTTTGTGTATTGATGCGTGCGATGAAACTATGGCTCGATTCAATTACTCAAAAGGTTTAATTTCATTCACCAGTGAGCAAGCATTATCGAATGAAAAATCAAAAAGAACTAATTATAAAGTGATTGCCTATGGGCTTTTTACTATGATTATTTTTACATTAACAACCTATTGGATAAGCACTCGGATTCCATTAGAAGCCTCTATTTTACGAGATAGAAATATGCTTTACCGTACTAATTATTTAGGTATTGTAGAGAATACCTATACGCTGAAAATACTTAACAAAACCCAGCAAGACTCACATTATAAAATTTCAGTTGCGGGTCTTGAAAACGCTAATCTAACCTTACCTAAAAATTTAATGGTTAAAGCTGGCGTAATGAGAGAATTTCCTCTGACCTTATCTGTTGATAGTGAAAAAATGAATCAAGCAATAATTGATATTAGTTTTACCATTCAATCTATAGAACAACCACAGGTTTCTTTAGATAAATCAATGATTTTTTACAGTGGTATGAAATAATCTAATAATACCATAGATGGTATAACAACATACATTCGTGTAGTAATCTCTAATAGGTGATTTATGAATATTGTTACGGAAAATACTTTTTATTTAAACGGCTGTGGTGCAGTGAAAAATGAACCTGAAACGGTTAATAAAATACCAGGCAACAAAGCGGTTTGGGTGGGGATTTTTGCAGAATTAACTGAATTTGCTTTGTTTTTTATTATTTATTTTATTGCTAAGGCGCATTACCCCGAGCAGTTTAATCAAGGTCCATTACAGCTTAATACCTTAGCGGGAACGCTGAATACAGTTGCTTTAATTTCAAGCAGTTATTTTGTTGCTAAGGCTTTAGCTTCTATTCGTGTTAATAAACCAGATGAAAGTATTAAGTGGTTATGGCGTGCAATTTTATGTGGAGGCATCTATTTAGTTATAAAAGTGTGGGAATATCATTGGAATGTTGATCAAGGTATTCAAACTAATACAAATAAGTTTTACACCTTGTATTATTATATGACGTTTAACCATTTGCTTCATGTTGGTTGGGCTAGTGGTAGTTTAATTTGGGCTATTTTTCAGCTTAAATCTGGTCGTTATACACAGAGTAATCACCTTGGCTTAACGGCAATAGCGTCCTATTGGCATATGGTAGATCTTGCCTGGGTTATTATTTTTCCACTGTTATATGTACTTAGATAAGGAGCGATAATGTTTAAGTTAAATGTGTTAGATATATCTTGGATTATGCTAATGCTAGTTACATTGGCGAATGCGTTAGTAGCAGAAACCGCAGACAAAAGTTTAGTCATTACAGCCGTAATTTGTTTTTCTATTGCCTTTAAGGGGAGAAGAATAATGGATTATTTTATGGAGCTAAATCATGCAAATAGAACAATTCAGCTGTTTATGAGAGGGTATTTTTATGTTTTTCCACTTTTGATTTTTTTTGCTGATTTATTTTCTGAAGAATTAGCGATACTCACCACGCTTTGATGGAATTGCTCTGAGTTTTATAACGCCCTAATACTCATCTCCTGCTTCGCAGGGAATAAGTATTAGGGTTATTGTTTTAAATAGTGAAGTCGATCAGCTTGGCTTGCTACTCCCTGATTTGACCATCACCAAAAACAACAAATTTTTCTGTGGTTAATGACTCTAGCCCCATCGGACCATATGCATGCAGTTTGCTAGTTGATATACCAATTTCAGAACCGAGTCCTAATTGGTTACCATCAGAAAACCTAGATGAAGCATTTACCATCACAACGGATGAGTTGATCTGACGTATAAATTGTTGGGCGCGAGAAGTGTCTTGTGTGACAATAACTTCAGTGTGATCTGAAGTGTATGCATTAATATGAGCAACGGCATCATCATAGCTAGTGACAACTTTAACGGCAATTTCTTGAGCTAAATATTCCGCATGATAATCATCGTCCGTTGCCTGTTCAGCATTGTTAAAATACGGCAGACTTTTTTCACAGGCATGAATTTTAACATTTGCGGCATCCGCTAATGCTTTAGCTGCTAAGGGTAAAAATTCAGCTGCAATATCCTTGTGCACTAACAAGGTTTCGAGTGAGTTACATGCACTGGGTCGTTGGGTTTTTCCATTAACTAAAATATTAATGGCCTTGCTTAACTCAGCATATTTATCAATAAACAAGTGGCAAACACCTTTAAAATGCTGAATAACAGGAATACGACTATTCTCACTGACATAACGAATTAAGCCTTCTCCACCACGCGGGATCACTAAATCGATAGTATCACTTTGTTTTAGTAATTGCTCAATAACACTACGGCTAGTATCAGGAATAACACTGACAATATTTTTATCAATACCATGCTCAGTGAGTACTTGATGTAAACAATTAGCTAAGGCTAAATTAGAATGAATAGCTTCAGAGCCTCCGCGAAGAATAACGGCATTTCCCGATTTTATACAAAGTGCAGCTGCTTCCGCAGTAACATTAGGGCGTGCTTCATAAATCATGGCAATGACACCTAAAGGTATGCGCATTTTTCCTACCTGCATACCGTTAGGACGTAATGATAAATTTGCAATATCGCCAACAGGATCAGTTAAAGCAACTATTTCACGAATAGCGCCACTTATGTCTTTAATGCCTTGTTCAGTTAATAAAAGCCTATCAAGCATAGCTTCAGCTAAGCCTTTTTCTCTACCCGCTGCAATATCTTTACTGTTTTCTTTAATAATTTGATCACTACTGACCTCAATGGCATCAGCAATACTGTTTAATAGTGTATTTTTTTCAATTGTTGTTAGTTGGGCTGCAACCCTACTTGCTACTTTTGCATTCGTTGCCATTGTTGCCATATTAAATTGTTGCATCTTATTGTGCTCCTTTGATTTCAGTTTCTTTCGGCGCTACTTTGGCAGGTTTAACTTCAATATTTTGTTCAAGAACGACCATGTCATCACGATGGATGACTTCGTCACCAGCGTCATGCCCTAAAATGAGCTTGATTTCGTCGCTGTGTTTACCCTTTATACGTTTTAATTCTTTATTACTATATTGGGTAATACCCTTTGCTATGATGGTTTTAGTTTGCTGATCAATTATATCAACACAGTCACCGACATCGAATATTCTAGCAACAGACTTAATACCTACGGGTAATAGTGAAGCACCTTTGTTTAAAAGAGCATTTACAGCACCTTTATCTAAGGTTATTCTGCCGTGACTTTTTACCGTATGTTTTAGCCAGTGTTTTTTAGCTTTAATGGTGTTTTGCTCAGCCGAGAAAAGCGTTCCTGGATTCACTCCACGTATTAATGACTCAAATACTTCGCTTTTGGTGCCGTTGAGAATAAAAGTGTTAATACCATGTTCTGTGGCTTTTTCTGCCGCTTCTATTTTGGTTTTCATTCCCCCAGTAGATAAATGGTTACGGCTGGTGCCTGCCATGGCATATATTTCATCGGTAATTTCATCAATTTTAGGAATCAATACCGCATCATCATGAATGTTAGGATCTTTAGTAAATACACCGTCTATATCACTCAAAATAAATAGACAATCAGCTTCACAGGCTTGTGCAACTAGGGCTGAAAGGTTGTCATTATCCCCTACTTTTAGATCTTCAGTTGTTACCGTATCATTTTCATTAACGATGGGAAGAATGCCATTTTCTAATTGAATTTGGATGGTGTCTTTTATAGAGATATAGCGCTCACGATCTTCAAGATCGTCTTGAGTGATTAATATTTGACTGCAAGGTATATCAAAAAATCGTTGCCAGTTTGCCATCATTTTCATTTGGCCAACACTTGACATAGCTTTTTTCATTGAGACTGATAATTCTGGGCTACCATGACGGATAACACTACGGCCAGCAGCAACACCACCTGAAGAGACTAGAATAACTTCCTTATCTTGTTGATGACATTTAGTTATAAATTGAGCTATTGCTAAAATATACTTTCCGCTACAACCATTTTTGGCAGGAGCGACTAAAGCGCTACCCACTTTGATTACAGCTCTATTAAAATTCATTTTTCCTCCTGTTATTATTTGCTTGTTTTAGTATGCTAAAAACTGGGTAGTCATTCAACTTATATAGGTAAAAATTCACAGTTAAAGTTAGACATTATTGTGCGCCTAAATACTGATAAAGCATATCTCTTTTTTTATACCCAAACCACCTCAAGATGCTGAAACGAGCATCTTGAGGTGGTTTGGGTATATAAATTAATTAAAAATACAAATTCTTGACAAAGCGTGATTAAATATAGTTAATTTATTTTTTTGTAACTGACTTAAACGTTTTTAATCATGCTTAATTTTCTGCCTGCGCCACTTATTGCTATTTTGTCTTTTTGTTTTTACACCCTTAATACCGTGTTTTGGGTTATTCCTATTGTTGTTTTTTCTTTACTTAAAGCGATAATCCCTTTAAGTTTTTTTCAGAAGGTTTTAAGTTATTTGTTAGATTTAATGGCGAGTAATTGGGTTGCAATCAATACACTTAATCAAAAGCTCTTTACTAAAATGAATCTTCAAATCACAGGTTTGGAAGGGTTAAATAAAAGAGATTGGTATTTGGTGTTAGCGAATCACCAGAGTTGGGTGGATATTCTGGTGCTCCAAAGAATTTTGCATGGTGAAATTCCTTTTTTAAAATTCTTTTTAAAAAAGGAATTAATTTATGTTCCCATTTTAGGGTTAGCTTGGTGGGCGTTAGATTTTCCTTTTATGAAACGTTACTCTCAAGCTTTCTTAAAAAAGAATCCTCATTTGCGTGGTAAAGATTTAGAAACCACGCGTAAGGCTTGTGAAAAATTTAAACATAAGCCTGTAAGTGTTATGAGCTTTATCGAAGGCACTCGTTTTACACAAGTTAAACATGGTAAACAAAATTCACCTTATAATCATTTGTTAAAGCCTAAGGCTGGTGGCGTTGCTTTTGTACTTGATGCGATGGGCGAATATTTAACTACTATTGTCGATGTTACGATTTATTATCCTGACGGCATTCCAAGTTTTGGCGATTTTCTTTGTGGTCGTGTTAAAAATGTTCATATTGAAATACATACACAGAAAATTTCTCATGAATTAAGTGGTGATTATGCCAATGACCGCGCACATAAAATAGCCTTTCAAAAATGGTTAATGCAATTTTGGCATGATAAAGATGTTAGACTTGATAAAATGCAACAAACGGCTAAGTCAATTGAACGCTAGTAAGGGATTTATATGAATGATTTAATAACAACTTGGGTACTAAAGCTAGGGATTGGTGATGAATACCTTGAAATAAGTGTGTTGCTGATGAGCCTATTTGTTATTTTATTTATAGCAGTAATTAGTTACTACATTGCTAAAAATCAAATTCTTAAAATAACTTATAAATTGATTATTAAAACCAAAAACCAATGGGATGATACCTTAATTGAATATGGTGTATTAACGCGCCTTACATTGTTACTGCCTTTCATTTTTATTTTATTGATGACCCCCCTTATTTTTACTGAAGAGTCACTGGCCGCTAATTTACTTATATTATTTGCAAAGATATTTTTAACCTTTCAAGTTGCTCACAGTATAAGTGCAATGCTTAATGTAGGTAAAAGTTTATATGGTGAAACAGCCAAGCAAAAATATTTACCACTTAATGCTATCATTCAAGTAATTAAGTTAGTTGTTTATCTTGTTGCTGTCATTGTCATTATTGCGCTTATTCTAAATAGATCTCCAATATATTTACTGAGTGGTTTAGGCGCGTTAACTGCGGTGCTTATCTTGGTTTTTCAAGATACCATTAAGGGATTGGTTGCTAGTATTCAAATTTCGGCCAATAAAATGGTTGTAGCAGGAGATTGGATTGAGCTACCTAAATATGGTGCTGATGGTGATGTGATTGAAATTGGTTTAAACACGGTTAAAGTGCAAAATTTTGATAAAACAATCACGACAATACCGACATATGCTTTGATTAGTGATTCGTTTAAAAATTGGCGTAATATGTATCACACAGGGGCTAGACGTATTAAACGTAGCTTACTGATAGATATTGGTAGTATTAACTTTTACTCGTTGGAAAAAGTTGATTTTTTAGCAAGTACCAGCTTGTTGAAAACTTATTTAACAGATAAAAAAAATAAACTTGAAATTGAAAATAAAATGTTAAACCAAGGCGGACATTCGAGTGTTATTGATACGAGACAGTTAACGAATATCGGGACGTTTCGAGCTTATATAGAAATGTATCTACATGAGAATGTTAATATTCGTAATGACTTAACTTTAATGGTGCGGCAGTTACCTGCAACAGCAAGTGGTTTACCATTAGAGCTATATTGTTTTGCCAACACAACAGATTGGGTTCAATATGAAGCAATTCAAGCTGATGTTTTTGATCACTTATTAGCCATTGCTCCACATTTTGATTTGCGTGTCTTTCAAAATCCTACAGGGTTTGATTGGAAAAGTTCAGCAGTAAATAGCAAACTGTGATTAAGGAATTGCTATTCATCCGTGCTCATCTAAACTCGGTTGAGTTTTATACCATATATGGTATTACTAATAGAAATAGAAAATCGCTCAAGCTAGCGTATTAGTTGAAATAATATTGTTAAATATTTCAACTAATTAAAATTTCGGGTGCGCTAGATTAGGCTATCGTTGCCTAATAACACCTTCTTGCATCGTTGAAGCGACAAGCTCGCCTCGACGATTAAAAATTTGTCCACGAACTAAGCCTCGTCCGTTGCTAGCAGAAGGACTATCTATACAATACAACAGCCAGTCATCAAAGCGAAATGGACGATGAAACCACATGGCATGGTCGACCGTTGCTATTTGGAAGTTTGGCAGCAAATGGCTAACACCATGGGGTAATAATGACGCAGGTAAAAAATGAAAATCAGATGCATAGGCAAGCATACAACTATGGCTGCGTAGGTCATCAGATAAACTTCCATTGGTTTTAAACCAAATTTGGTATGTAGAGTCTGCCTTTTCTGGCTTTAGCCAATTATATTGTTGGATTGGGCGAATCTCTATTGGCTTTTCAGCTAAAAATTTATCGCGCATTGCTTTAGGTAGAGCATCTTGATTTTCTACAATAAAATCGCTGTACGAAGGAATACCATCAGGCCCCTGGACTGTGGGCATATTGTCTTGGTGATTAAAACCATCTTCGGGTTTTTGAAAAGAAGCGGTCATGTAAAAGATTGCTTTGCCATTCTGTATTGCTTGCACTCTTCTCGTGCTGAAACTCGCACCGTTTCGAATATCTTCCACTTCGTAAACTACAGGCTTGGACGCATCACCAGCACGTAAAAAGTAAGAGTGAAGAGAATGCACAAAACGGTCTGAACTAATGGTTTCTTGTGCGGCTGATAATGCTTGTCCCATTACTTGTCCGCCAAACAAAGCTCTAAAGCCTAAATCTTGGCTTTGTCCTCGGTATATTCCCTGTTCTATTATTTCTAATTTTAGTAAAGAAAGTAACTCATCTAAAACAATGCTCATTTAAATACTCTATATTTTATTTATATTTTCAGACATAATAACAGGTATTATTCATTTAATAAGTGTTGATGTCTAAAACAAATTAGGATATTTTAGCTCGATATTTTATTTAATTTTGTATATTTAACATATTTTTATTACCGTTGTTGGTATGATTTGTTAAATTTTGAGATTTATATGCAAGCTAACATTCAAAGAGAAGCCTTACTAGAAAGACGAGAGCAAAATAGTGATGTAACAAGCACATTATGGGCTAGGCTTTCGTTAGCTCAAAAATTTGCAGCAAGTAGTTTATCTCAATTTGGTTATGATCTTGCTTATATTCGCCATAGCCATCATGGTAATATTGCGATATTGCAATGTAATGGGAATACCGCCACTATTTCTATAGAAGGCGAAATTGATACTGCAGCCAATATTAAAATGAGAAGTTAACCTGAACGGTTTAATATATTCTAACTTGATAGTTTTTCTTAATTTAAGGCAAATTTCGCGTCAATAGGGAACTATTGCAAGTAAATTTAACGATGAAGTAAAGAAAATAGCTGCTAGAGAAACATTTATTAAGCTGAGCTCAGGTAAGTTAGCCTTTCAATTCCAACTCAATATAGCACTTTTAATGCGTTTAGTTACTGATTTATTTTTATTGAATTACTTAATTGTGAGAGATAAATATAAGGGTCTATATCTTGAAAATTCGGGCTTTCAGTTGAGTAGGCAATAACAACTGAAAAATCACCTAAATTAGCAAAGAATCTAAGCTTTAAGTCTAACACTAATTTTTCTATCACCATGGCTACTTCTTTTTTATGTTGGTGAGGAAAAATGAGTAAATATTCTCCTTCATGAACTAACCCTGCGCTTTCAAATTCATTGATGTGCTTGTTGATTACACTGGCTATTTCTCGCGCAACTTCCGCCACTATTTTTTTATTAAATTGAAAGGTCAATTCTTGCCAATTACTAATTGAAATATAGCTTAGTGTCAGAGGGTATGAGTATCTTCTGGCCATATTAAAGCTTTTTTCATAAAGCTCTTTGGTTTGTATTGGTGTGGCAATCATATGGCTTGGTTTTTCTATTGCCTCATGTGCATTTTTGAGTTTTTTAGCTCTATCTTGTAACCAACAAAATATAATAAAGCACAGTAATAAAAATATTAGACTTGATAATATTACAATGACGATTTGTTGCTGTTTATATTTGGTTGAATAAGAGGCGGCTGATGCACTTTGCTCAGCAAGTTTTACAGAAAGGTCGCGTGCTTTTGTACTAGCCACTATGTTTGCTGATTTAGCTGAACTGATTGTGTGTTTAGTTGCTAGTGGATTATTTGATATGGATGTTCTTTTCAATGTTAGTAGGGCTGAGCTATATTTTTTTTGCCAAAAATAGGCTTTGCTTATATGATTGTTATGTGCGTGCAAGTCAGCAAGTAATTGATATATAATTATATAATCATTGGTTAAGTCTATGTTTATTGCCAATTCCTCTGCTTCTTCTAGTAAAGCGAAAGAAGCCTGTTTCTCTTTAGTTAAATTATTGAGCTGAATTAATGAAATAATTGTTTCTAGATAAGGGGTTGTTAAATTGTGTTGATAGAATAATATTTTTGCTTGTTTAAGCTCTGCTTTTGCTTCAGTAAATTGTTTTTGCTGTAAGAGAGTTAATCCCAACCCTTGGCTAGCATATGCCATATGTATTTTGGCTGATTTTTTTTGAGCATATTTTTTAGATTCCCAGTAGGCATTATATGCATCATCTAATCGATTTAAACGGTAAAAAGTATTACCTAAATGGTAATAGGTTTTTTCAACATTCTCTAACCTTTTTAATTTAAATCGTAATTGTAATATTTTTAGATTCATTGTTAGGGCTGTTTGATAATCGGTTAAGTGGTAGTAAGCATTGGCTAAAATACTTAATAAGGCGATGTGTTCTGCAAAAGATGGATTTTCTTCGATGATAGATTCTATTTTTTGTAAATCATTTAATGCTGATTCATACTGGTTTAACATGGCATAGGCAACACTTCGATAACTTAATGCAAATAAAGAATAGGAAACCTTATTTTTATCTTGAGGCATATCGATAGCCTCTTGAGCAGTGATCAGCAGTTGTTTATATAATTTTTTGGCTGAAAGAATATCAGCTAACTTGATTTGTAAACATAGCTTTATTGGATCTTGTCCTGGAAGTGCAGTTAAACCATCTTGAATAAATTGATATGCGGTTTCTAGTTCACCCTTATTGCTTGTTACATAGGCAAGTAATAAATACGTTTTGGCGATGATTGCGTTTGGGTACTTTTCTCTTTGAATAATGATTTGATTACTTAATGTTAATACTTCGTTGTAATCGAGCTTTTCGTTGTTTTGAGTAATCAAAAACTCTACTTTTTTAATTAGTTGATCTTTTGGTGATTGTGTTTGTTCTGCAGGAAAAACACTGAAACTTATTGTTAATAGCAGGTATATTGGCATAAGTTTAAATAGAGTAAAAATTTTTTTCATTATTAACCTGAGTAAAAACACAACGTTAGAAGAGTAACAAAATCATTTTAACGTGATTAGCATTAGGATGTTAGTTATTTGTTTACAAATTAAATTGGAAGGTTATAATGAATTCGAGCTACTAAAGCTCGACAAGGGCAAATCTAGTGAAAACTAGAGACGCAAAGTAACCGGTCTAACGGGAAACCTATGACAGCGGTACTGCCAAATTTAGATGTAGTGGGGGCTCTTCTATTTTAAACAGTCTACTGTTTTTCCTCGGTTTTCTTTGCGTGGCTTCCTTGCCAATTCTTATTTCTTTATGGTTTTATTTTCCATCTTTTCAGCTATATATTGATTAATAATTTTTTCTAGCATGCTTAATGGCATAGAACCATTTTTTAATATTTGATCATGAAAATCACGTAAATCAAAATCTTCGCCTAGGGCTTTTTCTGTTTTCTTTCGTAAGCGCTTAATGGTTAATTCACCAATTTTGTATGATAATGCTTGTCCTGGCCATGAAATATATCGATCAATTTCTGTTTGCACATTATGCAGTGATAATGCGGTGTTGTTAGCTAGGTAATTTATTGCTTGTTCTCTTGACCAACCTTGATCATGTATGCCCGTGTCGACAACAAGTCGACAAGCGCGCCACATTTCATAGGTCAAGCGGCCAAAATTTTGGTATGCATTTTCATATATGCCTGCTTCTATACCAAGGTATTCGGAATATAAGCCCCATCCCTCACCAAAAGCAGAGATATAAACACGGTTTCTAAATTTTGGAACATTCAACATTTCTTTAGCAATTGACCCTTGCAGGTGATGTCCTGGCACCGCTTCATGCAAAGTTAATGCTGGAAGCACATATAATGGTCGTCTATCTAATCGGTAGGTATTCACCCAATAGTTACCTGCTTGGTCATCACGAGCAGGACCCGAATAACGACCCGTTGTATATTTGGGGGCTATGCTAGCAGGTACTTCAATTACCCCATAAGGTGTTCTCGGTAGTGTTTTGAAGAGCGAGGGCAGCTTCGCGTCCATTTTTTTGGCAATGTAAGATGCTTCTTTAAGTAATTCAATAGGCGTTTTTGCGTAAAACTGTTCATCATTGCGTAAAAAATTAATGAAGGCGGCAAAGTCACCATCAAACTGAACTGATTTTATAATATCGTTCATTTCAGCGCGGATACGTTTAACTTCTTCTAGGCCTATTTGGTGCACTTCAGCAGCGGTGATATCTATGGTGGTATAATGCTCAACGCGGTTTTGATAATAACGGTTACCGTTTGGTAATGATGTGGCAGCAATATTATTTCTTGCATTGGGTTTATATCTATTCACCATAAAATCATAATACTTTTGATAAGCAGGTATGACTTGTTCCGTAATAATTTTTTTAGCGTCTGCTTTTATTTCAGCTTGAGTTTCTTTGGGGATATAGTTTGACATTTTTTTAAAAGGACGATAGTAATCACTATCAGTGACTTCTTTATCAATAAAGGCAATGATGGATTGTTCAAAACCGTTCAATACTACTTTGGGTTGAGTAATTCCAGCTTCTATCCCCAGATTCATCCAAGCCATTTGTTGATCAAAGTAATGGGGAAGGGCACGTAATTTTGATAAGTAATCTCGATAATCTTGTATGCTTTTTAAGTTAACTTGCTGGCTAATTTTAGCAATCCAAACATGAAAGCCCGCTTCAGCAGTTAAGGGCATGTAGTGTTCTTTATTTTGATAATTATCTAATTGGTTTTTTAGTGTATAGGTTAATATTGCATGATTAATTTTATTATCAACGCTTAGTTTTTCAGTTTTAATATTCGTTAAAGCTCGATAAATTTTCTGTCGCTTTGAATTTTGTTCTGCCAGAAATTCTGGAGACAAATCAGGTAATTTAGCATTATTCCCACCCTCTTTAGGATCGTTAAAAGGACTATTGTTTTGATAAAAAACTTGATATACATTAATTAGTTGTTGTAATTTATGATCAGCTGTTGTGACAACTTCTTTTGGAGTGGAATGATTTGTGTGGCTACAGCTTGATAATAAAAGCAGATAAAAAAAGGGTAAAAAATATTTCATTAAAATTATTTCATTTAAATAAGTCGCGTCTATTTTACCAGTATTTTCAATAAAATTTACAATGAATTAGTAGATATTTAGATTCAAATACTAGAGAATCTAACTAGTAGGTGCCAAAGAGCACTAGAGTGATAATACCATAGAGGCAAAAAGGTGAAATATCACGACTCCATAACGCAAGCAAATAAAACCATGAAACTGGCAGTTACCCAACTGAATCAGTGGAATTTACCTGTTAGTCCTATAAATTATGCCGTGAGTTATGAGTATTGTAAAAATACTAAACCACTATTAACTGCTAATATTAAGCACTTATTATTGTCAGGTAAGCCCTTAGATAGCTTCTTTATGGAGCAATTGTATAAAGATTATTTACTTAAACAAAGCCAATTTAGAACAGAAATCATTTCCGACCTTTCATTGTTATTCGCAGAAATTCAAAACAATTGTCAACAATCAAGTTCAAACGCACAAGATCTTATTGAGCAGCTCGATAATAATATTCCAGCATTAATGTCGAATAATCCAAATGAAATGAAGCAGGCTATTGCTATGCTGTATAAGGCGTCAATTTCATTTAAGAAGCAACAGCAAAAATTAGTTGAAAAAATTGAGCATTCTAAAACACAGGCGCATAATTTATCTATAGAGCTTGAGGAAGCACGTAAAGAAATATATTTAGATCCTATTACGGGCTTACATAATCGAAAATCTATGTCTAAACATGTAGAGGCTTGGCTTCATGATGACGCTGATAGGGGGATTGCTACTATTGTGATCAGTGTTGATGAGTTTAGTTCTTTTAATGAACGCTTTGGCGCGTTAATTGGAGATGTTATTTTATCAAAAATAGCCAAAAAAGTAACCAGCTATGTTGATGGTAGTGGCTTACCTGTTCGCTTTGCTAGTGATGAGTTTGTTATTTTGCTTCCTGATGTTGATGGTAGTATTGCTAGTGAAATAGCTAAAAAAATAAAACAAGGAGTTGGAAAACTCCGTTTTGTTAGTGTGCAGTCAGGGGTTAGGTTGCCAAAAGTGAGTATTTCATGCGGTATTAGTGAGATGCAAAATAAAGAGCCATTAAATCAGCTGATTAATCGAAGCCGTAAAAATATTATATAGGTAAAGGGCGCTTTTATCTTACTTATCCAATAGGGCTGCCAATTCATTTAAATTGTTTTCAGAAAACACTTTAATTCCCGCTTTTGTGAGTAGTTTACTTGTAACGCCTTGACCTGCTATTTTTTTATTGGAAAATGAGCCATCATAAATTAGTGTGCTGCCACATGACGGGCTTGATTCTTTGAGAACCGCAAAGCGAATATTATGTTGTTGGCATAATGCGAGTGCTTGGTTTGCCCCCTTATTAAACTGTTTACTTACATTGCTACCAGAGACTGTTATGACTTGATCATTATGGGCTTGTTGTTCAGCTGGTTCTCTAGGTACAGCTAAACCACCTGCGACTTCAGGGCAAATAGCGATAATTCGTTTTTGCTGTTGCCATAGTTTTATTAAGGGGGAGTTAAACGTAATTATTTCACTATTGTAGCGAACATTTTCACCTAAAAAACAACGACTCAATAGAATTTTATCAAATATAATCATGATGACTTTTCAGTTAAAAGCTTGAATAAAGACTGAATTTTTGAGGTGCTTATTTCATCATGAGCACTAAACCAGCAAGATTGACTATAATAATCAAAATGTAAAGAAAACTCTGCGTTTAACCAAATAAAACGACAGCTTTCTCTGTCTGCTCCTTGTGTTATCTCTTTTATATCATAACTTTGTATTTTATTGAGTAGTTGCAGGCTGAGTTCGCGAATATCTTCTTGAAACCAATGTGTGTCAAAAATAATAGATATTTTTTCATCAATAAGGTTGATTGATTTTATGGGTGTCATTAACCGCTCCATCAGTACTTTAATTGGGTGACTTGAATAAAACTACCTATTTGTACATAATAAAATAATTCACGTGTCGTTACGTGTCGTTAATATTACAGTTAATAATGATTTGAATCACTGTATGTTTAAAAAAAGAGGGACAGAATAGGTTAATTTACTTATAATCCGTTCAGGAATTATACTTATACAATAAAGAGAGACTATTATTATGAAAAAACTTACTCTTGCACTTTCTGCAACCGTAATGATGGCATCACCTGTATTTGCTGGCGATGCGGCTGCTGGTAAAGGTAAATCAATGATGTGTAGTGCATGTCATGGTGTTGCTGGTATATCAGCTGTGCCTACTTACCCTAACCTTGCTGGTCAAAAGGAAGCTTATCTTACTAAGCAGCTTCAAGATTTCAAATCAGGCAAGCGTAATGATCCTACCATGAAAGGTATGGTTGCCTCTTTAAGCGAAACAGATATGGCTGATTTAGCTGCTTATTATGCAAGCTTAAAGTAAAAGAATAATAGTTCGGTTATTTGAAAAGTAACATAAAGAAAATAAAAAGCGCTGATTTTGGCGCTTTTTTGGTTTTAGAGTATGAGATATATTATTGATTATGTTCTTTTATTACATCCATAAATGCTTTGCCATAGCGAGATAGTTTTACATCACCAATACCTGCAATGGCTAACATTTGTGAAGAGGTTGTGGGCTGTATTTGTGCTAATTCTGATAAGGTTGCATCATTAAATACTATAAAAGGGGCAATATCTTCACTGTCAGCAATTCGCTTTCTTAGTTCGCGTAATTTACTAAATAAAGCACGGTCATATGATTTATATTGTTTTTTGTTCTGCCAGTAGCTAGCTTTTTGTAGACGAGGGCTGGCTAACATCAGCGGTTCTGTTGCCTTGAGTACGGTCCTTGATGCTTCAGTTAAACAAAGGGTGGATTGTTGCTCAATATCTTGTTGCAAGTAGCCTAAATGAATAAGTTGGCCAATAATTGCAAACCAATACCCAGGCGATTTTGTGCTACCAATACCAAAAGTTGATACATTATCGTGTTCTAAACTCGCCACTTTATTTGTATTTTCACCGCGTAAAACATCAACTACGTGACTTATATCTCCTTGTTGCTTTATACGAAAAACACAAGACAATACTTTTTGAGCAGCCTCCGTTGCATCAAACTGACTAGGTGGATCTAAGCAAATATCGCAGTTACCACACCTTTGTTGAGTATATTCGGCAAAATAATTTAATACCACTTGTCTACGACAAGTTTGTGCATCAATAAAGGCACTCATGGCCGCAAAACGATGCATTTCTACATTTACTCGTTGTGGATTGTCACCTTCACTAATGCGTTTTTTAATACGACTGATGTCTTTATCAGCAACTAAAAATAAAGCTTCTGCAGGTAAGCCATCACGACCTGCTCGGCCCACTTCTTGGTAGTAAGACTCTAAAGTACGAGGTGGCTCGAAATGAATAACATAACGAACATTGGGCTTGTTAATTCCTAGCCCAAAAGCAACCGTGGCAACGACTATTTGAATGTTGTCTTTGGTAAATCCTTCTTGCACCAGAGCGCGAATATCACTTTCTAACCCTGCATGGTAGGCTGCGCAATTAATGCCACAAGCGGCTAGGTATTTTGCTAATTTCTCCACTTGCCAGCGACTATTACAATAAATGATGCCTGAATCATCTCCTTGCTTTCGCACATAACCAAGCACTTGTTTTTCACCGTCATATTTAGGTGCTAGGGTAAAGCGGATATTTGATCTGTCGAAACTGTCTAAGTGAATATAAGGATTGTTTAACGCTAATTGCGTGAGAATATCTTTACGTGTTGTTACGTCTGCTGTGGCGGTTAAGGCCATAACTGGTACGTTTGGAAAATAACTTTTTAACGTATGTAGCTGTGTGTAGGCAGGGCGAAAGTCATGTCCCCACTGAGAGATACAGTGCGCTTCATCTATGGCGAACAAACTTAGCGGTAAGTCATTCAATCCTTGTAAAAAATATCGATTTGTTAAGCGTTCAGGAGCAACGTAGAGTAATTTTATTGCCCCTTGTGATAATTTTGAGAAAATATCATTGATCGTTTGTTGCTCTAACGAAGAATTAATAAAAGCTGCAGGAATTCCCTGATGTGTGAGGTTGTCTACTTGATCTTTCATTAACGCGATTAACGGCGATACTACAATAGTTATACCAGGTAATAGTATTGCAGGTAGCTGATAACATAGAGATTTTCCTCCACCTGTAGGCATAAGTACTAAAGAATCTCGTCCTTGCATAAGGTTGTTGATTATCTCAGCTTGACCTGAACGAAAACTATCATAACCAAAGTAATGCTTTAATGTCGTAAGCAATATTGTTTGTTTATCGGGCTGTATAGCAGGAGATAGTGTGGCAATATTCAACAGATATTCTTTTATTGGCTTTCGTGAGCTTTATTTTACCTGAGAGATGTTATCGTGACATCATTATTTTCCAATTTTATAAAAATGATGCTACTCTATTTTTACACTAGTCCGACCAGGTCAAATTAAAATGAATCGTGAAGAAATTTATCAACAACTTGCAGACTTTTGGAATAGCAATATGCCGTTTAATAAATTACTCGGACTTGAAATTACACGGTTTAGCGCACAAACGTCAGAAGTACGTTTTGTTTGGAACGATAAACTTATTGGCAATCCAACACAAAAAATTCTTCATGGGGGAGTAACTGCCTCTGCTTTAGATTTAGCAGGAGGTGCGGTAGCTGCTGCCAATATCATAGAACAATTGCCCGAAATTTCCTCTTCAACAATCGAACAAAGTTTACGAAAAATTGGCACGATAGATCTACGAACAGATTTTTTAAGACCTGGGCGAGGTGAAGAGTTTATAGTGACCGCGCATATTATTCGTAGTGGTAGTAAGGTTGCTGTGGCACGCATGGAAATGCACAATGAGCTTGGTGAGCACATTGCCTTTGGAACGGGGACTTATATGGTAGGTTAACTTTACATTCTCTATTAAAAGTTAATCTCTGCAAATGAATTGTGAGCTCAGTTCTCGCCTTCAATTGTTTTATGTTGTGTTACTATGCTGCTCTGAACAGTTCATATAACCCAAAACACATTTATGTTATTCCCAAAACAACAATTATCCGCACACAGCGGTATTTTTAATGCATTAGGTGCCTATGTAATGTGGGGCATTGCCCCGCTTTATTTTAAATTATTAATTGATATTGGTTCTGGCGAAATTTTAATGCATCGAATTATTTGGTCTAGCATATTTTTGCTGTTGTTAGTTTTGCTGACTAAAAAGTGGCCTGTGTTCGTTCAATTATGCCAACAGCCTAAGATTGTTTTAAAGTTAACTTTGTCGGCTGCAGTACTAGCGGCAAATTGGTTAATATTTATTTGGGCGATTAATAATAATCATTTGCTTGATGCAAGTTTAGGTTATTTTATTAATCCCTTATTCAATGTTGCACTTGGCATGTTGATTTTTAGTGAACGTTTACGTAGAAACCAAAAAATAGCGGTAATGTTGGCCGCTTTGGGCGTTTTTATACAGCTTTTTACCGTGGGATCCCTACCTATTGTTTCATTGGCATTAGCAAGTTCTTTTGCAGTTTATGGTGTTTTAAGAAAAAAAATGCAGATAGATTCTTTTGTTGGTTTGCTAACCGAGTCTCTAATAATGCTGCCTGTTGCACTGATCTATTGGCTATATTTTCTTGAGAGTCCTACAGCTAATTTAACTTTAAATAGTCAAACTCTTAACATTACACTGGTGATGGCAGGTATAGTTACAACGGCTCCATTATTATGTTTTACCGCCGCGGCTAAACGTTTAGCGCTATCAAGTTTAGGTTTTTTCCAGTATATAGGGCCAAGTATTATGTTTTTATTGGCAACACTATATTATAAGGAATCTATACAGGCTGCTGAATTTGTAACGTTTATTTTCATTTGGTTAGCTTTGTTGTTATATAGTCTTGATGCCTATAAAACCATGAAAAAAAACAAGTTGATTCAACCTGTAATAACATAGTTAAGAACGTTTTGTATTGTATCGTTTTTGCTTAATCTGAATATATTTAACCGTTTACTTCATGAGTGAATTTGTTATCATTTTTATGATTTATAGAAGTTTTTAATTAATTTGACTGTGCTGTGCTATAACGCACAAAATGTAAACTTATTTTACAATCACTCGTTTTATATAGAACGGCCATGAGGGCTATTTTAGTATGCATAAAATAAATACACCTGTGCAAAATCAACATTTATGCTCAGTTACATTATTAGGCAATTTAGTCGCTAAACCTGATATTCGTTATCGCGCGAACCCTGTTTCAGCTATCACTGAAATTACCGTCGCAACGAGTTCAAAGTGGTTAGATAAAAAAAGTAATACTTATAAAGAATGGACAAGTTACCATCATATTAAAGTAGAGGGTGATTTGGTTGAGCAAGCATTGTTGACTGCTGATAAAGGCGACGTTATTTTAGTACAAGGCTATTTAAGTAATATCAAAGTAAAAAATCATTTATCAATTGTTCATGCTACTTTTATTAAAAAGTTTAGTAAAAGTTATACACAATCAATAAATCAAATTATATGTAGTGGGCAACTTACATCATTAGCCCAAGTTGTTACAACACCAAATAATAAAACACTGGCACAAATGACTGTTACAATTAATCACCAAGACTATTCGGTTGATAAGCAGTGTTGGCAAAATCATAGTATAGAACGTGAATTGCATGTTTGGGGTAAACAAGCATTGTATTTGGTTGAGAAAGCACAGGTGGGCGATAATGTAATGATTGAAGGGAAATTGAGTTATTTATCCACAGCAGATAAAGCACAGTTTATTGAGGCAAAAACGGTGCAAATACTACTATAAATTAGCACAGTTTGTTAAACAGAACCTTTTTACTTCCCCCGTATTAATGAAATATGTATTTTTTAATTGTCGTGTTTTAAGCTTCATTTAACATATATCTATGCATGTAACTATTCTCTTGCTATTCTTTTATGAAAACATTAATTCTCTGTACGTATTGAAAATTATGAATAACAAGCGGAATGTCTTTAATTTAACTCAATTTATAATACGAACTATTACACTATTTGTTAGTTTTGTGAGCTTATTCTTTTTAGCTGCCGCTGTAAAAGCTAATAATCATCAAATTGATGAACTGGTGCAAATAAATAGTCCTCAAGCTGATTTTACCCAATGGCAGCAGCTAGTCGTTAATCCGCGAAATAGTCAGCAATTCTTTACCATTAAAACGACAGGGCAAATGTTTATTGTTGATGGTATGAAAAGCACTGAGCAAGTCTTGGATATGAGTGTTAATCAGCAGAAAGGTAAACTGCCTATTAAATTAACAGCCATAGCACTACATCCAAATTTTGCGTTTCGAGAGCAACCTGGTTATGGCACTTTTTACACAGCTCATCTTGAATTATTAGATAAGCGAAGTAAAACTAAACGTATTCAAGACAATACAGAATTAGTACTTAAGTTTGACACTGTCATTACTGAGTGGCAATTTAGCACAATCAACCATCAAACGGTTGATATAAATACCAAACGAGAAGTGTTACGTATAGCTGTGCCTGATGTCACGATGGCAATTCAACAAATGTCTTTTAATCCCTCTAGAAAGTCATGGAATGATGGTTTTGGATTGCTCTATATTGCGTTGAATGGTTCTGAGAATAGACAAGAGCCACTTTATTCAGGCGTTATTTTACGTATAAATCCAGCTAAGTTTGGTTTACGTAGTTTTACTGTACCTAGCAGTAATCCTTTTTTAAAGACTCTTGAAATTAGAGATGAGATATATTCCCTTGGTGCGCAAAATATTCAGAAATTCTTTTGGTCTAATAAAACTACTGAAAAGCTTTTGTTATTGCATAAATATAGTGGTAAATATTTGTTATCATTAGTTAATGTTAAAGATGATTGGCGTAAAACCTTACCAAAAAGTGTTATTTATCAAGATGAAAATTCGATCAAAGATACTTTGTTATATCGCGGACGTGACTTGATTCATTTACGAAATAAATTGCTTATATTGACGCAAACAAGCGAAACTTGGTTAGTTCAATCTTTAAATTTAATGCCTAAGGCCAGTTCTATTACGCTTATTGAAAATATGCCTAAGGAAGAATGGCACTTTAGTTATCAACAACTACTCAGTAAGAGTGATGTTGTTTTTGGTTATGATATGAATGGCGAGGTGTTGGTTTTAGATAAAACCACAGGAAAAATATTTCAACTACCTCATGAAAATACAACAACTTTAAAAATACCTGTAAAGGCCAGTATTAAGCTTGCGGAAACTCAGGAAGAGTCGAAAAATTATATTTATATTCTATTGATTATTATCATGACAGTAGCGGGTATTTTATTTTTTATTAAACGTAATAAAATTTCGGCGAAAGCTATTGTTCGAACGCAATTTGCTCAATTAGAATTAAGCGAGTCACAACATCAAATTGGTTTATATCATCGTCACAAAAGTAGCCCAGACACAATTATTGATATTATTGATATTACAACATGTCAGGTGAAGTTAAATGAAACTCCTATCTGTGTTATTAATAAATACGCTGGGCATGGTTTTAATGATGAAAAAGACCAAGATTTACGGGGTGTTTTTGCGAAAGAAAAAGTAGATAAAATGGTTGATGGTAAGATTCGACAAGTCTCTTTGTCATTTACTGATATGCATAATAAAAAATATGATATTTGTTTATATATGCGTAAAGGCAGCGATCGTGTAACGAAGAAGAAGTATTCTGTTGTTGTTAATGATGTAGTAGATTGGTGTTGGTTGATTGCTTCAAAGATTAATCCCAATGAGACTAAAAAACGTAAGGAAAAAGCAATAGTATTGTCTAACCATCCAACAAACAAGACTAAACAAGCGACTGAACAAATGCCATTGCATGAGCAAGCTGCTATGAATCGCCAACATACACCTTTACAAAAAGAATTCCAGCAGGTTGCTGAAATAAAGTCAGTAGTAGAAACACCAGAAGTAGTTGATGTTGAAGCAAGCAATGAAGTTGTTATGGGCAATGAGCAACAAGGCACTAATCAAAATACTACTATAGATACCGAGTTAGTGAATGCATTAGAGAAATTAGTTGACTTGAAACAACAAGGATTTTTAACCCACGAAGAATTTACTAAGGCAAAAGAAAACTTGTTGAGTCGTTTATTTGATAAGTGAGCTGAACAACGATAATTGTTGCCCAGCATTATTTCTGTTTAGAAGGTAAATGTAATTATTTCAGCGTTAATAGGTAATTGATTAGATCTTTATAATCTTGTTCAAAATTAGTTTTATCTAATGCTTGTGTATTAATACGATACTTATTATTAACAATAACCGTGGGTACCGATTTTAAAGCACCACTTTTAGACATAGTGTCTTGGTGCTTTTTCATTGATTTAGCATGAGAATTAACGCTAAAGCTCTTCATTAATTTATCAAATTTTTCGCCATCAGCACCGTTTAGTACAAAAATATTTCTAATATCTTTTTCTG
Source organism: Colwellia sp. E150_009 (assembly GCF_053543955.1). Classification (NCBI taxonomy): domain Bacteria; kingdom Pseudomonadati; phylum Pseudomonadota; class Gammaproteobacteria; order Alteromonadales; family Colwelliaceae; genus Colwellia; species Colwellia sp. E150_009. The sequence continues at coordinate 14,707 of NZ_JBHFOM010000017.1, read as the reverse complement.
AAGTAATGACTGCTCGTTGTATTTGAAGGTAATTAAATATTGCGCCAACCAGTTTTGACTCCATACCTAATTGTTCTGCAGCAACAACCGCTTTACTCAACATGCTTTGAACTTCGGGTGAAGCTGCGCGTAGAAAATCTACATGGTTTCGTTCAAACTTTACACCTTCAGGTAAGTTCTTTTTAACAGATTCCATAAAGGGCTCAAAACGTAAGCAATGCGGACAATAAAAAGAAAAATATTCGCGGACTTCAGCATTTTTTGACGCTGTTTCGCTAACCTTAGTATAGTGTTCTCCTTCTGTATATTTTTCAGCACATGCTGTGATTGAAAAAGCTAAAAGTGGCATTAAAAACACCATAAATAAGCGATGCATTTTTTTCATAGTTTGTTGTCCTAATTTTATGTTGAACCTTTGTACCATCAATAGAAAGCATGGGCAAATTGGTATTAATTTTTATTACGCTATTAATTGGGTAATAAGCTTAAAGGAGGTTGCTGTAGTGCAGACATTTGTTCTTTAAGCATTAGGATTTGCTGTTCCCAATATTTTTCTGTATTAAACCAAGGGAAATTTCTTGGAAAAGCAGGATCTTGCCAGCGTTTACATAACCATGCCATATAATTCACTACACGCATAGTTCGTAATGATTCTATCAAACTAAGTTGTGAAGATTCAAATGAAAAGAACTCCTCATAGCCCATTAATAGCGTGTCAATTTGTAACAATTGTTGTTGTCGGTCACCTGAAAGCATCATCCACAAGTCTTGAATCGCTGGGCCAGTACGACAATCGTCTAAGTCGACAAAATGAGGCCCTTCATCACGCCATAAAATATTGCCTGCATGACAATCACCGTGCAGGCGTATTTGCTGCTTTACTTGATATTGCTGAGCAGCAACATCAATCACTTGCTCTAAAATAGTGAAAAAAGGTTTAAGTAATACTTTAGGAACAAAGTTACTTTGTTCAATAATATTACTTGCTTGGTACAGCATTTCATCTACGGTAAAGCTCGGCCTATACACAAAGGGTTTTTGTGAGGCAACAGCATGAATACGGCCAACAAAACGCCCCATCCATTCAAGTTGATCTAAATTATCTACTTCAAATATCCGCCCACCACGGCAGGGAAACACAGCAAAATGATACCCTTGATGTTCAAATAAACTTGCACCATCTTTTTTTAAGGGCGCGACAATTGGCAATTCACGCTCATCAAGTTCAAAAGAAAAATCATGTTCCTCTTGAATCTGAGCCAATTGCCAGCGCTGAGGTCGATAAAACTTAGTTACATATTTTGTTAAGTTTTCGTCATGAAACTGATATACACGATTTTCATAACTGTTCAGCGCTAATAAACCACTGTCTACGGTAAAACCTGCACTTTCTAATCCATCAATAATAGTATCAGGAGAGAGTGATTTAAAATCAAATTGTGCCATTAATGCTCATTATTTAGTTGATAATTTATTTAAAAAAGCGATTAACGTTTATTAAAAAATCGACTTTCGTGTTCAATACGTACATCACTTTCGGGAGATATCTGTTCAACAGTAAAGGTAATATCTGTCATATAACTTTGTAAGTTGTATGGATCAGCCGAAATACTAATAGGCAAGGTATATACTGTGGCTGCTTGCACCATTATTTCTTGTTTACCGTGCCATTGCGCATCCTCAATACCTTTTACACTTAATTTATATGTATTGTCTGTTTGTGACATGTTAAGAATTTTTAATGTAAACACATTCTCTATTTCGCCATTAAAGTTTTCTTTAGCAAGCTCTGTTCTATCTCTAATAATCTCAAGAGATAATGGCACACGGTTGACTATTTCTAAAATTAACATGGTACTCATGATGAGTAACACCACGGCATAGCCAATTAATTTAGAACGAATAAAGTGTACTTTTTTCCCTTGGAGTTCATGTTCTGTTGTGTAACGAATTAATCCCTGATCATATTTCATTCGAGTCATCACATCAGAACAGGCGTCTACACAGGCACCGCAGTTTATACATTCGTATTGTAAACCATCACGAATATCTATACCTGTAGGACATACTTCAACACATAGATTACAATCAATACAATCGCCTAGTCCTAATGCTTTGGGATCTTGTTTTCTTCCACGAGCACCACGACTTTCCCCTCTGTTTTTATCATAAGAAACAGTTAGCGTATCTTTGTCAAACATTGCTGACTGAAAACGTGCATAGGGACACATATGCAAACACACCATTTCACGCATCCAACCAGCATTGCCATAGGTTGCAAAAGTGAAAAAAGCTAAAATTACCGCCATAGTTATGGACGTGTTTAATGTGAGCACATTAATGAATAATTCATTCATGGGGGAGAAGTAACCAGCAAAGGTCATGGCGGTAAATAAAGAAAATGAAAGCCAGCAGATGTGTTTTAGGAGTTTCTTCTTAAATTTACTCAGGTGCATTTTTTGTTGGTCTAGTTTTTTACGCTGGTTTGCGCTACCTTCTATTTTTTCTTCAAACCACATAAAAATAAAGGTCCATACGGTTTGTGGGCATGTATAACCGCACCAAACCCGACCTAAAAATGTGGTAACAAAAAAGAGTAAAAAAGCGCCAAAAATAAAAATCCAAGCCAATAAGGTTAAATCTTGAGGCCAGAGGGTTAGGCCCCATATAGTAAATCGTTGTTCACTTATATCAAACAGAATTGCTTGATGACCGTTATATTGTAGCCAGGGTAACACGGCAAATAAAGCAAAGAACATAAAGTTCATTTTTCGCCTTAGCTTTTGAAAAAAGCCACCGATTTTACGAACGTAAATATCATCTCCAGGTTTGTAGCGTGCTTTAGTATTCTTGGCAGGATGAATTTTTACATTTTTTACAGGTATTTGAGCCGAATTTGATGATGGTTTTTCGTCTGTACTCACGATAAATCCTTAGAAGATGGTAATTAGTCTAAAAATAATTATTATGTTATTGTCACTTCTTAGGATAACATAAATTAGAGCATACTAATATACGGAGTGTTATGAAAAATATATTGATCTTGATCGTCGCAGCGGCGGTTTTTTTGCATTTTTATCCTCAACCTGAGGTAACTAGTTTCTATAATAAAACTAAAGAATCTTTGCAAGATAATTTTTCCGAATTTAGCGATACGAGCGTGCGCTTAAAACCAGATAAAATCTTAATTGATTTGAAGCCTGAATTGAAACATTTTTCTAATGAAGAAGTTGAGTCATTAAAAGAAATGACTTCATCAAGAGCCAATGTAAATAGCTTTTACCAAGATTTTTGTCGAAATAAAAAGCGCAGCACAATTTTCCACCCTAATAATCAAAGTAAAGTTTGCACTACTATCAGCCATTATGAAAGTATGCTTTAATATTTTACAATAGCTAAGCGGACAACTTTGTTAATAAATTTGCAAAGTTATCCGCGCTGCTTTGCTCGTTAGCGTGCGCACCATTTTGAATAACCCATCGGCCATTAACCATGACATCTTTTACCATATTTTGTTGGCTAGCAAAGATAAAACTATCAAGTAGATGCTTATTGTTATTAGCAAATAAGGAGGTTTGTTTTTGATTTAGTATCAATAAATCTGCCTGTTTTCCGACTGAAATAGACCCCGTATTTGAGTTAGTGCTTTGCGCACCACCTAGCGCTGCTTTATGCCATAGGTTTTTGCCAACTGAGGCTATTTTAGGGGAGCCAAGTAATACTCTTTGTTGTTTTATTAAGCGTTGCATATATTCTAGCCAGCGTAACTCTTCTATTGGGTTGATAGATATATGGCTGTCAGAACCAATGGCAAAAGTGCCGTTTAAGGCTAAAAAGTCTGTAGTAGGAAAAATACCATCGCCTAAATTAGCCTCGGTTGTTGGGCAAATACCTGCAATTGCTTTACTGGCAACTATGCCTTGTTGTTCTTGTTTATTAATATGTGTAGCATGAATTAAGCACCAGTGTTGGTCTAAGTTGATATTATCTAATAACCATTCGACTGGACGCTTAGCGTAATGTGCTAAGCAATCATTAACTTCTTGTTGTTGTTCAGCGATATGAATATGAATGGGCGCTTTATCATCGAGTGAACGCACATGATTAACCGCATTAATAATTGACTCTTTATCAACAGCGCGTAATGAATGAGGCGCTATTCCAAGGTTTGTGTTCGGATATTGCTTGGTAAATGTAAAACATTCACTGACTAATTGATTAAATTGTTCAACTGAGTTGATAAAGCGCTTTTGTCCCTTGTGTGGTGCTTGTTGACCAAAGCCAGAATATTGGTATAAAACGGGCAGCATCGTTAAACCGATGCCCGAAGTCGCAGCAGCGTTAAAAATAGCTTGCGCCATGGTTGCTAGTTTATTTTCTGATTTATCCTTAGCGGTATTTTCTACACTGGTTTGTGAGTATGGTTTTCCATTAATGTCATGATGTAAATAGTGAAACTCAGCAACACGAGTATAACCAGCCTTCAACATTTCTATGTAGGCTTGTTGTGCAATAGTTTGTGCATCATTTTGTGTTATTTGCGCTAGAAATTTGTACATTATTTCACGCCATGTCCAAAAACTATCCTTTGCTTGACTGCTATGCTCGCTAAAACCTGCAAATGCGCGCTGAAAAGCATGAGAGTGACAGTTAATCATGCCTGGAATGACGGTACCTTCGAAAATGCTAGCATCTGATTTTTTACCTGAACTAATGTCAGTAATAATGCCATGTTCAATAGTAATGGTTTTATCTGTTGCCCAACCATCGTTCAATAAAATATTTTCGGCGTAGTACATGTTCATGTTATTTCTCATTTATTACTTAATAAGCTATGTGTTTATTTATTGAAAGCAAAAGGTATTATGATGGCTCTTTTGTCACGCATTCGCTGAACTAAAGCCCAAGGTAAAATTACTGTTGACTAAAGTTTACTAAACATTCCACCACGTTTCTTAGGTGTTTTTTTACTTGCGCAGCTTTAATTTCATTATAGTGGCCATTGGTTTCATCCATATAGGTATCTTGCGATAGTTCAAGTTGAATAGCATGAATGTTATTTTTTGGATCGCCGTAGGCTCTAGTGATATAGCCACCTTTGAACCGTTCGTTATAAACGCAGTTATATGGATTAAAATTGATACGCTGAATAGACTTTAGTAGTGCATTATCACAGCTAGTACCATCGGCACTACCAAAATTGAAATCGGGTAATTTACCGTTAAAAAAACGCGGTACATGTGACAATATTGAGTGTGCGTCAAGTAAAACAACTTTGCCGTGTTTTTGCTTTAATTCAGCTAGCGTATTTTTCAAAGCATTATGATAAGGATGCCAATAGTGCTTAATTCTGTAAGTTATTTCTTTGGCCGTTGGCTCTTTATTGTCGAGATAAAGTGGTGAAGAATCAAATGCTGTTGTTGGGCATAGTTCTGTATTATTTTCACCAGCATATAAGGCTTCACCACTTGGGTTTCTATTTAAGTCAATAACATAGCGGCTATATTTTGGCGCAAGAATATAAATACCCATTGCTTTTGCAAAGTCATATAATTGGTTTATATACCAATCGGTGTCAGCAACCTTTAGGCCTTTGTTAGTCATGGTCTCTGCAATATTTTTAGGTATCTGTTCACCATTGTGGGGCATACTGATCAACATACTTATATTACCTGGCGATAGAGAATATGTAGAATTCATTATTAACTCTTTTAGGTTGATTTTAGTTGTATATACAAGTTGTATGTTAACTTATCATGTTGAGTTAGTGATAAGCAAATATTTTGGCTATATTAGTTTCTTACAATATTGTGATAATGTAGTCGTAATACAGTGTATTGTTTTTTTAGATTGATAGTATCTGTTTAAATCACTTTAATTGGTTGCATGTTTACTTGATAATGGTTTAATCAAGTTTGAATTATTAAATCCAAGCTCAATTTATATAGATAAATTAAGGAAATATTATGTCTACTCAAAATGTAAATTTCGAAAATAAAGAAGGTCAAAAAGTTCCCTCAGTAACGTTTCCTATGCGTATTAATGACGATTGGGCCAAACGTGATACCCAAGAAATTTTTGCAGGAAAAACAGTGGTTGTTTTTTCATTACCTGGTGCTTTTACACCAACGTGTTCTTCAACGCACTTACCGCGATATAATGAGCTAGCGAGTAAATTTGCTGAAAACGGTGTTGATGAAATTATTTGTATTTCAGTGAATGACACCTTTGTTATGAATGCTTGGGCTGCTGATCAAGGTGCTGAAAATGTCAGTTTTATTCCTGATGGTAACGGTGAGTTTACTGAAGGCATGGGATTGTTAGTAGCCAAAAATGAAATTGGTTTTGGTAAACGTAGCTGGCGCTATTCAATGTTGGTTAAAGATGGGGTTATTGAAAAAATGTTTATTGAACCTGATTTACCTGGCGACCCGTTTGAAGTGTCTGATGCTGATACAATGCTTGCCTATATTAATCCTGAAGCGGTTCAAACAGTAAAAGTCAGCTTATTTACAAAACCAGGCTGCCCACATTGTGCGAGAGCAAAAGATATACTTACCAAACAGGGTTTAGCCTATGAAGAGCTAACTTTAGGTGATGAAATCAGTATTTCAGCAATGAGAGCAATTACCAATGCTGACACTGTGCCACAGATTTTTATTGATGGAAAACATATTGGTGGTGCTGACGATTTAGCGAATTATTTCGCATAATCATTAACTAGTATCCTATTTACATACACCATAAGTGCATTGTCTTCTTAATCGTTTGAAGATAATGCGCTTTTTTTTGTGCGGTTTTGAATAGTTTTGATATAATAAAACTCCTTTAAGTAAGTCTGTTTTTAGTGAGTAAGCGCATTCCATGAACAATCAACCTTATAATCCATTACATGGTGTGACCTTAAAAACGATAGTTACTGAACTTGAAGCCTATTTTGGTTTTGAAGCATTAGGAAAACAGATCAACATCAATTGTTTTACTAAAGACCCTAGTATTAAATCAAGTTTAAAGTTTTTACGTAAAACCCCTTGGGCAAGAGAAAAGGTTGAGCAGCTTTATATTCAAAACAAGCATCGTTTATCGAATAATTAAACGGAAAATATAAAGATATAGCCAAAAATGCTATTAAAATACTGGAAAAATTTGCCAAAATAACCAATGATACCGCTTCTTTTTCATCATTAACAAAATATCATGACTACACCTAACCACTATATTCTTACTTGGCAATGCCCTGACAACACTGGCGTTTTGGCTAAAGTTTCACAAAGCTTATTTGAGCATGGCGCGTTTATTACTGAAACATCGCAATATAGTGATCCTTACACAGAAACTTTTTTCTCACGTATTGCCTTTGATGATCGCAATTTAACCGTGTCTGCGAATGAATTTATTGACGCCATAGATAAGTTAGCCAAACCATTAAACATGGAGTATAAGCTTCGTAATAAAGTTGATGTGCCCAATGTAGTGATTGCTGTTTCAAAAGATGATCATTGTTTAGTGTCATTATTAACAAAATGGAAATCAGGTGTATTGCCAATTAATATTGTAGCGGTATTGTCTAATCATAAAGATTGTCAGTCATTAGCGGATTGGCATGGTGTTCCTTTTCATTATTTACCTCTTAGTAAAGACACTAAGACAGAGCAGGAAGCACAAATACTCAATTTGATGAAAACATGCGGTGCTGACTTATTAGTGCTTGCACGTTATATGCAAATATTGTCTGATGATTTATGCCAAAAATTAGCAGGTCGCGCTATTAATATTCATCATTCATTTTTACCTAGTTTTAAAGGAGCTCGTCCTTACCATCAAGCGCATGCTCGTGGCGTAAAAGTTATTGGTGCGACGGCTCATTATGTTACAGCTAATTTAGATGAAGGCCCTATTATTGCACAGGAAGTGAAACCAATTAACCATACTTTTACCATTGAACAAATGGTACATATGGGGCACGATTTAGAGGCAACAGCCTTGAGCCATGCCGTACGAATTCATGCAGAACAACGAGTTTGTTTAAATGGTGATAAAACGGTAATACTTGCTTAACAGAATAAAAAATCCTCTTGTACAAGTATCTATACAAATAGGCGTAGTGATTTGCTGACATTTGCTAAGTGGTTAATTAAAGCCAACTACTAGTGAACTGAGAATAGGTGTGCTTAAAATTAGGATATATTTTAGAACACCCCTAAAAAGTCCTCATATGATTAAAATTGAAAAAATACACCACGTGGCCTATCGTTGTAAAGACGCTAAAGAAACAACAGATTGGTACAAAGATAAGTTAAACATGGACTTAGTGTTAGCTATTGCCGAAAACGAAGTACCATCAACAAAGGCGCCTGATCCTTACATGCATATTTTTTTGGATGCTGGTAATGAAAATGTGCTCGCCTTTTTTGAAATTCCTAATTCGCCTGAAATGGGGAGAGATGAAAATACCCCTGCTTGGGTACAACATTTAGCACTACGAGTGGAAAGCGTTGAAGCACTCGTATTAGCGAAAACATCATTAGAACAAAAAGGTGTTGATGTTTTAGGTCCTGTTAATCATGGAGTGTTTAAGTCTATTTATTTTTTTGATCCAAACGGACATCGTTTAGAATTGGCTGCCAACACAGGAACTCCAGAACAATATCAACAGTTAAACAATGTGGGTTATCAAATGGTTGAAGAGTGGTCGAAAACTAAACGAGCGCCACGGCATGCTGCTTGGTTGCATGAAAAAAGTTAACCTATTAGTTTTTAGTAATAAGTAACTAAAAAATATTTCAGCGTTATGGATAACTAATCACGCGTTACTCAAAACTAGCAATTACTTTTTAACCGTTAATGGCGTAAAATAGCGTAATTAACCGTTAGAAAAGTAATAAGTCCATGTCTCGTACAAAAAAATCTAGAAAACCTGGTGGTGCTCCAACAGCTAAACCTAAGCTAAGCAAGGTTGAGTTAGCAAGCGTTGAAAAAAGAGTGCGCAAAAAAACGGGTAAAAAGCCAGGCAATCGCCAGCAAGAAGCCCAATTAGATAACCACACAGACCAAAATACGAATCAAAAAAAAGATCCCCGTATTGGTAGCAAAAAACCTATTGATTTAGGTGGCGCGGTTAAAGTTGCTCAAAAAACTATAGCTAATAAAACTAAAAAATCGTCTAAAGATCCTATTGCTGCTATTCGCACAGTACATAAAGGTGATGAAGAACTTAGTTTGGCTCAAGAACTCGAAAACATTGAAGCGGATGACAGATTACAAGTTATTTTGGCAAAACAAGAAGACGAACTTGAATTAACTAAAGAAGAAGTTAATTACTTCAATGAGTTAATGGAGTGTCATCAGGAGATAAGTGCACAGTTAGACAATGAAGAAGAGCCAACTGTTAGCTCTAAGGTGAAATCAGAAGATGATTTGTGGGATAAACTAGATAACTCTTCTTTATCTGATTCTTTATATGGTAATGACAAAGAACTCGATTAAGGGCAGTTAATATGAATGATTATTGGCTGATTGCCCTAGTTTTAGCCGTTATTATTGTCGTTAGTTTAGCTTTTTATGCGGGCAAATTATTAAAACAAGTGAGTGCACAAAAATTAGCCCAACAGCAAGCCCAATTAGCACATCAACAAGCTTTGGCAAGGCATGATCATAAAGTGCTTGCCAGTGTAAAAATAATTGTTCGTGCGATGAAAGAAGAGCAATGTGACTTTAGTGAGGGGTGTTGGCGATTATCGGTACTACTCGATTCATTAAAACTAAGCCCTGAATTGGCTCAACAATTTCCTGCCATATTTAAGTTATATAATGAGATAAAACATCTTTCAATTCTAGACGAGCGCAAACAGCTAGAAAAAAAACAGCGAATGAAAGAAGATTATCAACGTATGTCCATTGAAGCACAATTACATAGTGAAATAGTGGCAGATCTTGATCTACTTCAACAATACGTTACTGAAAGAATGAGTATACTGAAAATATAAGTTATAACGACATTGAGTTGTTATGCATTTTCGAGGTAATCATTATGACAGAACAATTAAAAGCACAATTTACTAGGCGTATTGTTGAACTACAAGATCGTATTAGCGCTATCCATCGTGACTTTGCTGGCGGAAGAGATGCAGATTGGTCTGAGCAGGCCGGCGAGCGCGAAAATGATGAAGTGCTCAATGCGCTTGAGTCTGAAGCTAAAATTGAAATCCAACATTTATCAAACGTGATTAATCGTATCGAAAATGGAAGTTATGGTATTTGCCAAGGCTGTGGTGACACGATTAGCACACAACGTTTAGCTGTACAGCCTGCAGCCGAAAAGTGCATTAAATGTGCGGATTAACCGCTAATTGAAGATGAATTTTGTAAACCACTTCACTTTGTTTCATTATCGATATTTGAAGTGGTTTTACTTTCCCTATAACTCAACTTGACATACCCTCTTACAAACATTGCCTGCGCCTGAAAGAAATAGGTTGTGTTTGATCAATACATACAAAGCCAACTAATGTATAATTAGTGTTATTAACATCTCAAGCTCTGATAAGTTACTGGTAATATCATGAAAGTAAGTCAATTTTTCGATCCTCAATTACTTAGCAAATACAATACAAGCGGTCCGAGGTATACCTCATATCCTACTGCATTAGAATTTCATGATGATTTTAAACATGATGATTTTATTCATGCTGTAGAATCTTCACCTAATCGTGAATTGTCTTTGTATGTTCATATTCCTTTTTGCCATACCCTTTGTTATTACTGCGGTTGTAATAAAGTTATTACGCGTCACCGTGACAAAGCTGATATTTACCTTGACTATTTGGCGCAAGAAATTGCCTTACAAGCACCACTGTTTACTGAATATAAAGTTAAACAATTACACTGGGGTGGTGGTACACCAAGCTTTTTAACCCATAAGCAAATAAGCACGTTAGTGGCGTTATTAAAAGAAAAATTTGATTTTTCAGACGACTTAGAAATGAGTATTGAGATTGACCCGCGTGAAATTGAAATGGATCTTGCAGAACATTTATTTTCTCTGGGCTTCAATCGGTTAAGTTTAGGGGTTCAAGACTTAGATTTAAAAGTTCAAGAAGCAATAAACCGGGTGCAATCAACACAATTTATTGGTGATTTTATTGGTCATGCAAAATCGGTTGGTTTTCAGTCTATTAATATTGATTTGATATATGGATTACCGCACCAAACCCTTGAGAACTTCAAGAAAACGTTAGATAAAGCGCACGAATGGGATGTAGACCGTATCTCGTTGTTTAGTTATGCCCATTTACCAAGCCGATTTGCTTCGCAACGAAAATTGCGTGACGAATGGTTGCCAGACGTAAAACTTAAGTTTGCTTTAATGAAATTATCAATTGAAACGCTATGTGATTATGGCTACGACTTCATTGGTATGGATCATTTTGCTAAACCGAATGATGAACTTTCTATTGCGCAGGGTAATGGCACATTACACCGTAACTTCCAAGGTTATACCACCAAAGGCGGTTGTGATTTACTTGGGCTTGGTGTGTCATCAATTAGTAGTATTGGGCGTTCATTTGGTCAAAATATTAAAGATTTACAAAGTTATTATAAAGCAATCGATAGTCAGCAACACGCACTTGAGCGTGGTGTTAGTTTAAGTGATGATGATCTGTTACGTGGCGAAGTGATTCGCGAACTTATGTGTAATCTTTATTTAGATAAAGAAAAAATTAGTAAGAAATATAACATCTGTTTTAATGAGTATTTTGCCCAAGACTTACCTTTGTTAGATACTTTTATTGAAGATGGTTTAGTTGAAAACTCACCTACGTTTATTAAAATTGACCAGAAAGCACGCTTACTCATACGTATTATTTGCATGAGTTTTGATGCTTATATGAAAAAACACATAAATCAACAACGTTTTTCACGTGTGATTTAACCAATATTAATTTATAAATGGCAGTAGCAATAACTAAGAAGGGCGAGCTACTGTCACGTTAAAGAACACCTAAACTAACGTTATAATTATCACTGGTAAACACTAATTCAGTGCCTTTGCTCGTTTTAACCTCTTTAGCCAAATCTACCCATTGGTAATACACATTCCGATGAACCTTTGCTAGTAGATCACGACGAACATTGACATAAAGCTCACCCCTATCATTTTGTGTGACTGGGTGCTGGGCATTTAAGATAAACTCGTTACCAACATTATTACTAACTACCATGATTGTTTTGTTTTCATCTTGCCAATGCCATTGAGTTAAAACAAATGGGGCATCTTCAACGGTAATTTTTATTTTTTCAACAGGGGTTACCAAATAATAATCCCCTTGCTCTTTCTTGAGCACAGAAGATAAAAGTTTAACAAGAGCAGGGCGTTTGAAAATAGTTCCAGCATAAAACCAATCTCCATTTGCTTTTATTTGAAGATCTATCTCACCACAATATTCAGGATCCCATAATTCAACAGGAGGGATTTTATCACCGTGATTTTTTATTTGAGCTGAAATCTTATCTAAAGACATAACATAACCTACTTAGAGTCAATATGATTGATGAAAGAAAATACATTCAGGTGTTGTGGTATATCTTCACTATACTACTGAATAGTAAGTATCTTTAAGGACTAATATATAGTATTTACGTTACTTAAACCAAAAGCTAATATTTTTCTTGTCAATCACTGCATAAATGCAATATATTCCTCGCGCTTTTCCTATCATTGTTAAATTAAGGCAAGGCATTTGAAGTTGTTCAGTGATGGCTATAGCTCAGTTGGTAGAGCCCCGGATTGTGATTCCGGTTGTCGAGGGTTCAAGTCCCTTTAGCCACCCCATCTTTAATACTCCCTCGAAAAATTATTAAGCACTCCATCAGTTCAGTAACCATGCGGTATTTAGTTGTTTTATCCTTTATTTAATACAACTTTTCTGTTTGCTAATTTTTAGATGGAACATCAAAACCATAAACTATTCCTGTGCGTATCCTGTGCGGACAAAAAGTAAATAAAAACCAAGAAAAATCATAAATAACCTCAGATCGGGTTAAGCACTAACCATTACATTCATTTCAACGTCATTGATATTAAGGGTTGGCTTTTTTTCTTTAAGGCAATGAGCCACTAGCCCTGCAAGTAAGTTCAACATAAAACCATTAGGACTGCGATGACGAGAATGCTCTATTTGAGATATATTCTTTAATTGATCATTTATCGTTTCGATAATAAACCGCCTAGATAGCATTGCTCTATCCCATAATGACATAGCTTTGGCTTTCATATTACTGCGAACCGTTGTTATCAAATCGACACCTTTTGCTTTTAAGTTGGCTGTTAACTTTTTACTAATGTAGCCTTTATCAGCGTACAATTTTCCTTTGAGATTTTTTGCTAATTCTAATACAGGTTTTGTGTCGTGCACATTGCCAGTAGTTAACCTGAACTCGGTTTAAGAGATAGTTAACAAATTGAAATACCAGTAAAAATTATTTTGATATATCTCTAGCTTGATAGTTTTTCTTAATTCAAGGAAAATTTCGCGTCAATAGCTGGCCTATTGCAAGTAAATTTAACGCACAAGTAAGGAAAAATAGCTGCTAGAGAAGCATTTGTTAAGCCGAGTTCAGGTTAGTTAATTTAGCATCAACTATTTCACCTTTAAAGTTAGTGACTAAGTGCAGTTTGAATCCATAAAACCAATCCATTGTTCCTTTGCCGCGTTCGGCTATACTGTCAAATGTTTTGTGTCTAGGTATTCTCAAGTTATGACATACTTTTATACTTGTAGAGTCAATGAACTCAATACCTGTAGATTCACCTTTAAGTATTGAAAAGTAGCTAGAAAGCGGAACAATAGCTTTAGGCATCACTTCTAAAAATCGAGTGTAACTCAATAAGTTCGGAAAATGTGAACGATAAAATTTAGCAATATAACCTTTATAATAATTTTTAAAGTCGCGATGATTTGATGTATGAAAAGCGATAAGGACAGTCATTATTTCGCTCATAGTCATACGACATGATCGTTTTCGCTTGATATTACCATCAGCAATTAACTGTTTTTTCTTGGTCGAAAGATCGGATCGTGGAACAGGCAATTAGTTCAATTTTTATCCCGAGCTGAGGTTAACTAAGTTGACAGTATCAATGCTGCCTTGAACGCTTCTCGCATCCGTTAGTTGATATCCAGCTGGTGCAAACAACATCGAAGCACAAAAGGTGATCAGCATTGAGTAAGTGTTGTTACTGCCATCATTAAGTCTAAAAGGCATATCATCAACATGTTTTTTGAATTTTTTACCTAAATTAACACCGTAGCCGTCACGTAAACTCGCTACTGTTTTATGTACAGAATTAACCAAAGTTTTAATATTTTTGAATGCGTTGCTGAAAGTAAATAAGTCTGCCTTTAAATAATGAGCAACTATAATTATGTGTTAAGGCCACTTGGTGAGAACTTTGTCTTGTAGGGCTGTTTGAATGACTCGGGCTAAAAAGTCTTCAAATGATAGCCTATGCTTTTTGTGAGTCGATTCTGGAAAAATAGTTCCATTGCACTTTCTACCTTCAAAGCTAACCACCAATTGATACGATAATATGTATTAGTTCCGACTTAATCTGACACATCGACTTGAAAAGTTGAGAGTTACCCGTTTTTATTAAAGGTGTCGAATCTTTAATTTAAACAAAAAAAGGTAACTCTCATGTTGCATA